>NZ_SLUN01000006.1:172575-191456 GCF_004340685.1 Hydrogenispora ethanolica
CTTAGTAACAGTGCGAGCTGACTTAGTAACAGTGCGAGCTGACTTAGTAACAGTGCGAGCTGACTTAGTAACAGTGCGAGCTGACTTAGTAACAGTGTGAGCTGACTCAGTAACAGTGCAAGTTGACTCGGAGACAGTGCAAACTGACACAGCAACTGTACGAACATTTTCAGTGACCCAAGGAGCGTTGCAGTTCCGTACGAAACGAAACCGGCCCGGGGAATTGCACCCCGGGCCGGTTTCAACAAGTCGATCAAGTGAAGTCAAGTCTCAGCCGCGCACGTCACAATCGCGTCGCGTCAGTTAAAGTTGAGATACAGGCGGTTGGCCGCCACCCGGATATCCCGTTCCATCCGTTCGGAGAGCAAAACGTCCTCCATATGGTAGAAACCTTTCAAGCCGGCGATAAAAGCCGCGGCCTTCAGGGCGCCCTCGGCGAAGATGGCCCGGGAATAGGAGCGGTGCGTGATCTCCAGTTCGTCGGCTTCTCCGGCGAACAATACCTGGTGTACGCCGACGATGCCGCCCGCCCGGATCGAGTGGATCCCGATCTCCTCGTCGCCGCGGGGCTTGTTGCCCTTTCGGCCGAAGCTGATCCTACCGTTGACGGTAGCCTGGCGGATCAGGCTGATCTCATTGGCGATCTTCAAGGCGGTCCCGGAGGGGGCGTCGATTTTATCTCTGTGGCATGACTCGGTGATCTCCACGTCATATTGGGGGATCAGCCGGGTCACGGTCTTAACGATGGAGAGCAGCAGGTTGATGCCGACCGAGATATTCGGGGCGTAAACCAGACCGACCCGGTACTGCTGGACCAGATTTCGTAACTCGTGCAGTTGCATATTGTTGAAGCCGGTAGTGCCGATGACCATATGTACGCCGTTCTCAGCCAGAATCCTGGCGTTTTTTAAAGTAGCTTCGGGCGTGGTAAAATCGATGGCCACCCGGAAATGTTGCTGATGGATCTCCGATTGCAAATTGGCGGCATCGGCGATCACCAGATCGCCGGGATAATTCAGCACTTCGGAAAGGGGACGCCCGGCTTTGGAACTCCCCGGTTTGCCGATCACCGAAACCAGGTCGAAATCTTCCGAACGTAACAGTTGTTCGGCGACCACCGCCCCGGTCCGGCCCAGTCCTAATAAGCAGGTCTTTAACATTTTCAATCACCTCTACGCCATGGATGACTCCGTTCAAAAGCGTTCTGTCGCATTCAATTGAGCCGATGAATAAAAAAACCATGGAGGAAACCATGGTTTGGAATATGTGCCGCCATGTCACCTCTCTTTCAACGCTGACGAGGTTAGCTGTCGGGTTCGGAATGAAGAGTACCCCTACACCGTGGCGGATGTCCGGTCGTGGAGACCGCAGTCTGAACCGTCGTGGTTCGGGCTTGCGGCTGTTGATCCTGGCTCCGGTCGGTGATTCACCCCATAGAATTGGTTCCCCCGCTCCCCTTGGTTTTAAAAGGGGATTAAGCGATTCAGATGAATGATTCGATTTAGAAGCGTTGTGATAAACCCCGTCCGAAGGTCGGGGTGTTCACAAAAGCTCAGAAAAGCAAGTGATAAGTCATTTGTCAACCTTTTGTAAACTGATTTTCGGTTCGAAAGACTTTATCACATGGCTTTTGGTTAGATTTATTATATACCGGCCTGTCCCGGAAGAGAATCCTCCTTTTACTGGAAAATAGGTTTGGAAGCGCCGGATCACGGCAGCTCGACCGTTTATTGGCAAGAGGGATTGGCGCCGCCGCGGCTAATTCTTCATTTTAAGATTTTCAAGCGGCGGGGCACGGAAGGCCCAAAGCGGAGAAGGAGTGTCCCGATGAGTCTTGCCATGAATCAGGAAGTCTTCACCTGGCTGGTGCTGCCGGGTTTAATCTTTTTGGCGCGCATCTGCGATGTGACGATCGGCACGATCCGGATCATCGCGGTGACCCGGGGCCGCAAAGCGCTCGCTTCGTTCCTGGGCTTCTTCGAGGTGCTCATCTGGCTGCTGGCCATCGGGCAGATTATGCAACACCTCGACAATGCCATGGGTTACATCGGCTATGCCGCGGGTTTCGCCACCGGGAACTTTGTCGGGATCAGCATCGAGGAGAAACTGGCCGTCGGAACGCTGGTGGTGCGGGTCATCACTCAGAAGCCGGTCGCCGATCTGTTGCACGGCTTGCAGCAGGCCGGATTCGGGGTGACGGTCGTCGACGCTTACGGCACCACCGGCAAGGTGAATATCGTCTATACCGTGATCCGGCGGAACAACCTGCCCGAAGTGGACCGGATCATTCATCAATTCAATCCCAAGGCTTTTTACTCCATTGAAGATCTCCGCTCCGTCAGCGCAGGTGTTTTCCCCCTCAAAAAATCCTCCTTTCACCGGAGTCTTTTTCCCCGGTGACCGGAAGTTTGCGGGGAACATATCTGCCGGCGTTAGAAACCTTGTATTATCTCCTTCTTTCATCGGAAATCAACCCTAGGGCAGGACGATAACGGGTAGCCGTCCCGTTTCAACACTCGTTCAAAATTTCTGCCTGCGCTGTTGCAAGCCGCAGTTGGATTCCTGGAAGAAATTTTCTTCCGGATTGCGCTTTCATTCGAGAGGCATTCACGAAGCGGATTCGCTTTGATTTGGCTTTGAAGGAAATCAATTCCTGAATTGACACCATAGTGGTCAAGTGATAAAATGTATGTCAGACAAGTGTTATCATTGGTTTTTTTGGTAAATAAACATAACAGATTGTATCTATGATAACCAACTGAGAATTGCCGACTGGTTCATGGCTCCGGGATATTGCATCTTGCTTCTCACTTCATGCAAGTCTCTTTTGGAAGGTTGGTAACCGCTACGGCCCACGGTCATCATTCAAGGTGGACGAGCGGTTTTTCTGCAGTTATATAAGTTGAATTAAATTCCGTTTTGATTTCATGCATTCGGCTTTGCTATGCAAACGGTTGTTAAAAGTCGTTGCATTAGGAATGCAAATCTTAGTTAAGATATTTATTTCATCCTATATAGCGGATTTCGTCGGAATGGGTTCATCCCCATTGAATAAAGAAAAATTAAGGAGGAATGGATTGATGCGCAAGCTTCTATTGCTTGTCATGGTGATGTTGCTGGTCGTCTCAGCCTGCGGGCTGGGTTTCGCGGCATCCCAAAAGATTCTGGTCTACGCCAAAGGCGCCGACCCGCGCGGCTTGGATCCCGCTTACGTGGATGACGGCGAGTCGGGCAAGATTATCGTTAACATCTATGATAACCTGGTTCGTTACAAACCGGGCGGAACCGACATCCAACCGTGCCTGGCCACTTCCTGGACCCAAAGCCCGGATGGCTTGGTCTGGACCTTCAAACTCCGCAAAGGCGTGAAATTCCATGACGGCACCCCGTTCAACGCCGCCGCGGTGAAATTCAACGTGGATCGGCAATTGCCGCCGAACGCCACCGATGACATGCCGTATGCCTCGTTCACTTTTGAACCGGTGAAGAAGGTCGATGTGATCGACAATTACACCGTCCGTTTCACCTTGAAACATCCCTACGCGCCGTTCCTGGCCAACCTGGCGATGTGCATGGCCGCTCCGATCGTCAGCCCGACCGCAGTCAAAAAGTATGGCGCCGATTACAACCAGCACCCGGTGGGCACCGGCGCTTTCAAGTTCGAAAAATGGGATAAAGACCAACAGATCGTGCTCTCCCGGAACGCCAACTACTGGGGCAAGAAGCCGTTCGCCGATAAAGTCATCTTCAAGACGACCAAGGAAAATTCGGTTCGCGCCAGCGAGATGATCACCGGCGCCATCGATATGATGGACGGCGTCGATCCGAACGATGTCAAAAAGCTGGAATCCAGCGGCGTGAAAGTGCTCAAGAAGCCGGGCATGAACATCAACTACATGGGCTTTTTGACCCACAAAAAGCCGTTCAACGACGTCAGAGTGCGCCGCGCCATCTCCATGGCGATCAACCGCGCCGAGTTGGTGAAATATCTCTATCAGGGCTATGCCGAAGTGGCCAATGGTCCGTTGCCGAGCTTCATCCCCGGCTATGATCCGAAACTGAAACCGTTGGGCTATAACCCGACCGAAGCCAAGAAATTGCTGGCCGAAGCCGGATACAAGGACTTCAGCTTCACTTTCATCACCTATTCCAATCCGCGGCCTTACAACCCGGTCAATGGCGTGAAACTGGCCGAGGCGGTCCAAGCCGAACTGTTGAAGATCGGCGTCAAGACCAACATCAAAGTGTATCCGTGGACTGAATACAAACCCGTTCTGTTTAAGGGCGAGGAAGGCGACGCTTTCTTCTACGGCTGGATCGGCGACAACGGCGATGCCGACAACTTCCTGTCCTTGCTGGACAGCAGCCAGATCGAAACGACCCTGAATTCGGCCAAATACAAGAACCCCAAAGTGGATGAACTGTTGCGTAAAGGCACGCTGGTTTCGAATGAGAAAGAGCGGGTCAAGATCTATCAGGATCTCCAGAAGATTCTGGTCGAAGAAGCGCCGTGGGTCTTCATCAGCCACGCCACCGACCTGTATGCCTACCGTCCGAACGTGAAAGGCTTCAACCCGCATCCGACCGGCGTAACCTGGTTGGAAGGGACCACCAAATAAAGTCGTTTTATTTCACAGGGAAACGAAGGGATGCGCCGTGGCGCATCCCTTCCCGTGCGTAAGATGGGTGCCTGATTCCTGAAACTGGAATCCATCCTGCCGTAAGCTATATATGTTGCAACAAGTTTTGTACATTCAAAATCATTGCAACATATTTCCTTGATTCATAGGTTGAAATAAATACCGTGATTTGCCCTTTTCCAGCCATGCTTCACGGATGGAAAAGCTTACTCAAATATTTATTTCAACCTATACTTGGAATCCAAAGTTGTAATTCTCTCAAGCAGGGAGATTTGAGATGCTGAAATATACAATCAAACGATTATTGATGTTAATTCCGGTGCTGTTGGGGGTCAGTTTTTTCGTTTTTATGGTCATGCACCTCTTCAATGCCGATCCGGCCGCGCTGATGTTGGGACAACATGCGACCCAGGCGCAGATCGAGGCGCTCCGCCAACAATTGGGGCTGAACGATCCGATCTTCGTCCAATTTGGACGCTTTCTCTGGCAATTGCTCCATGGCGATCTGGGCCGTTCGCTCATGACCCGCGGTTCGGTCACGGAAGAACTGCTGGCGCGTTTCCCGGCCACGATTGAATTGGCACTCTTCAGCCTGTTCATTGCCACGGTGGTGGGAGTGACCGCCGGAGTCGTCTCCGCGGTGAAACGTTATTCGATCTTCGACTATGTCAGCATGGTCGGCGCTTTACTCGGAGTATCGATGCCCATCTTCTGGCTGGGCTTGATCCTGATCATTGTTTTCGCGGTCAATCTGCACTGGCTGCCGGTGGCCGGCCGCATCGCGATCGGCATGGAACCGACGGCCATCACCAATTTATATCTCCTCGACAGCCTGCTGACCGGCAATTGGGAAGCCTTCTGGAGCGCGCTGCAGCACCTGATTCTGCCGGGAATCGCCTTGGCTGCTTATTCGATGGCGATCATCGCCCGGATGACCCGGTCGACCATGCTCGAAGTGATTAAACAAGACTATATCCGCACCGCTCGCGCCAAAGGATTGGATGAAAAGACGGTCATCAACCATCACGCGCTGAAGAACGCCCTCATTCCGGTGGTCACTGTCATCGGGTTGCAATTGGGGTTATTATTGAGCGGCGCGGTTCTGACCGAGACGGTCTTTTCCTGGCCGGGCATCGGTAACTATACGGTCAATGCCATTATGGCCTCGGATTTTCCGGTGGTCCAGGGCAGTGTTATTTTGGTGGCGGCGGTCTTTGTCGTCGTCAATCTCTTGGTGGATTTGCTCTACGCGTATATTGATCCACGGATTCATTATCAATAGGCTTAAGGAGAAATTCAATGTCGGTGGAATTAAATACCGAACTGAAAACCGCCCCGGTGGAAGAGTCTTCGCCCTGGCGGGATTTTTGGAAACGTTTTAGCCGCAATAAAGTGGCCATGGTCGGTCTGACGATTCTGGTGATCCTGATCCTGGTTTCGCTCTTCGGCCAATGGCTGGCTCCCTATGACTATAAGGCCAGCAACATGCCGGAGAGCTTGCAGCCGCCCAGCGCCGCCCATTGGCTGGGAACCGATGAATTGGGGCGGGATATTCTGAGCCGGATCATTTACGGCACTCATATCTCGCTGAAGGTCGGAATCGAGGCCGTCCTCATTTCGCTGTTGATCGGGATCGTCTTCGGGGCGGCGGCCGGCTATTACGGCGGCGTGGTTGATCATTTGTTGATGCGTTTGATGGATATCATGCTGGCTTTCCCGCCGCTGCTCCTGGCGATCACCTTTATGGCGGCGCTGGGGCGGGGCCTCGACAATGCCATCATCGCCATCGGAATCGTGTCCATTCCGGAGTATGCCCGGATCGTCCGCGGTTCGGTGATGTCGGTGAAGGAGAATGATTACGTCCAAGCGGCCCGCGCCATCGGCAACAATGACTTTCAGGTCATCTTCCATCACGTGATCCCCAACGTGACCGCGCCGATCATCGTCCGGGCCACCCTGGGGTTCTCGGCGGCGATTCTGGAAGCGGCGATGTTGGGCTTCCTGGGTTTGGGCGTGCAACCGCCGGAGGCGGAGTGGGGCGCGATGCTGGGCAGCGGCCGGTCGGCCATTTTTTCGGCCCCGCATATCGTGACCTTCCCGGGCATCGCCATCACCGTCACCGTTTTGGCCTTTAATCTGTTGGGAGACGGGCTGCGGGACGCGCTCGATCCCAGAATGAAACAGTAGGAGATTGAAATGCCGGAATTGATTAGCGTACAAAATTTGCAGACCCAATTTCTGTCCGACGGAAAACTGGTCCGGGCAGTCGATAATATCAGTTTCAGTTTGCAGGAGAAGGAGACCGTGGCCATTGTCGGCGAGTCGGGCAGCGGCAAATCCGTGACGTCGCTCTCGATCATGCGCTTGGTCCCGAATCCGCCCGGCAAAATCGTCGGCGGCCAGGTGAATTTCCACGGCGAGGATTTGCTGGCGCTCTCCGAAGCGAAGATGCGCCAGATCCGGGGCAACAAGATCTCGATGATCTTCCAGGAGCCGATGACCTCGCTCAACCCGGTCCACCGGATCGGGGAGCAGATCGCCGAGACGATCATGCTCCATCAAAAACTGGACCGCGCGGCGGCCTGGGAGAAGACGGTGGCCTTGCTCCGGACCATCGGGATTCCTTCGCCGGAAAAACGGGCCTTGGACTATCCGCACCAGCTTTCCGGCGGAATGCGCCAGCGGGTGATGATCGCCATGGCGCTCTCCTGCCATCCCGACCTGCTGATCGCCGATGAACCCACCACCGCGCTGGATGTGACCATTCAGGCCCAGATTCTGGACCTGATGCGCAAAATGCGCGAGGAATTCGGGATGGCGATCATGCTGATCACCCATGACCTCGGGGTCGTGGCCGAGATGGCCCACCGGGTGCTGGTGATGTACGCCGGCCGGATCGTCGAAGAAGCGCCGGTGCAAGAGATCTTCGCCGAGCCGTTGCATCCGTACACGGTCGGCTTATTGCGATCAATCCCCCGTCTGTCCGGGAACAAGGACCGGCTCTATGTGATCGACGGGTCGGTTCCCGACCTGAGCCGCTTGCCATCCGGCTGTCCGTTCCATCCGCGCTGTCCGGACGCTGGTCCGCGTTGCCGGCGCGAACGACCCGAACTGCTGACGCTCGGAGAACGGCGGCGGGCCGCTTGTTGGTTGCGGAGCGGGGAGGGAGTGGAATAATGGGCGATTTAGTCGTAGTTGAAAACTTAAAGAAGCATTTCCCGGTCAACCGGACCCTCCTCGGCAAGGTGCTGTCGACGGTACAAGCCGTCGACGATGTCAGTTTTACCATCCGTGAAGGCGAGACGCTGGGCCTGGTGGGCGAGAGCGGTTGCGGCAAGACGACCGTCGGCCGGCTGGTGTTGCGGTTGATCGAGCCGACCTCCGGCAAGATTCAATTCGCCGGGACTGATCTGGCGCAGGTGCCGCCGCGGGAGTTGCGCCGGCTTCGCCATCAGATGCAGATCATCTTCCAGGATCCATACAGTTCTTTGAACCCGCGCATGACGGTGGGGCAGATCGTCGCCGAACCGCTGATCCGGCACGGCTTGGCGCGCGGCGCCGAATGCCGCGCCAAAGTGGCGGATATCCTCGCAATGGTGGGTCTGGACCCCAGCTATGTCCGGCGCTATCCGCATGAATTCAGCGGCGGCCAGCGGCAACGGATCGGCATCGCCCGCGCCTTGGCGACCCGGCCGCGCCTGATCATCTGTGACGAGCCCGTCTCGGCGCTGGACGTTTCCATTCAGTCGCAGGTACTGAACTTGCTCAAGGATTTGCAGCAAGAGTTTGGATTGACCTATCTCTTCATCGCCCACGGCTTGAACGTGGTCAAGCACGTCAGCGACCGGGTCGGCGTCATGTACCTCGGCAAAATGGTGGAGCTGGCCGATGGCGATGAACTCTATAATCATCCCTTGCATCCCTATACCCAGGCGCTGCTGTCGGCCATTCCGGAACCGGATCCGACGGCCAAACGGGAACGGATCATCCTTACCGGCGACGTGCCCAGTCCGATCAATCCGCCTTCGGGTTGCCGTTTTCACACCCGCTGCCCGAAAGTCATGGATATCTGCAAACGGCAGGAACCGGTCTTTCAGGCCGACCAGTCCAACCATTGGGTAGCCTGCCATTTGATCCACAAGTAGCAAAAAAACAATTCCGCAAAATACTGGCGCAAGCCAGTATTTTGCTGTCCGGCGCGGAGCGTATTTTCAGAAAGAGGTGTATCCCATGAGCGATTTATTGGACGTCAGCGGCAAAAAGGCGATCGTCACCGGCGGCGCGGCCGGTCTGGGGCTGGCCATGACCGAAGTTCTGCTGGAGCACGGCGCGGAAGTGGCGATCATCGGCCGCTCGGAACGGGTGGAAGCCGCAGCGCATGATCTGGGGAAACTGGGCCAGGTTTACCCGGTCCGGGGCGATCTGGGCGACCGGCTGGAACGGCGCAGAGTCTTTGAAGCGGCGCTCAAGGCCCTGGGAACCGTGGATATTCTGGTCAATAACGCCGGGATCCAGATCCGCCACCGCTGCGAGGAGTTTCCCCTGGAGGATTGGGACCGGGTGCTGGAGACCGATCTGACGGCGGTCTTCGAGCTCTGCCAGATGGCGGGGCGGATCATGCTCGCCACGGGGCGCGGGAAGATCATCAATATCGCCTCGCTGATCAGTTTCAGCGGCGGCCTGAATATCCCGGCCTATGCCGCGGCCAAGGGCGGGGTCGCCCAGATCACCAAGGCCTTCGCCAACGAATGGGCCGGCCGCGGGGTGAACGTCAACGCCATCGCCCCCGGCTACATGGATACCGAGATGAATACCGCCCTCAAGAATAATCCGACCCGTTTCGACTCGATCATGGAGCGGATCCCGGCCGGGAGATGGGGCACTCCGGCGGATCTGAAAGGAATCACCCTCTTGTTGGCCTCCGCGGCCTCGGATTATATCCACGGCGTGGTCATCCCGGTGGACGGCGGATTTATGAGCCGCTAGTCGGGGACCCCCAATTTGGCGTTTGCCGGTGTTTGGCAGCGCAATCGGCCTCAAAATGACATAATCTGGAGCCCAAGCGGAATGACCGCCCTTGCCTTTGGGGCGGTTTTTTTATAGAATATTTTGGTAATCTTTTTGTGAGATTACCAGACAAGCGTTAGAAGCCATGATAAAGTCTTTCAAGTCAAGCGTCCTGCAAAATGATTTTTTAAAACGACTTTATCACTTGCTTCCAGCAATCGTTGTGACCCTTCCGGCTTTTTAGCCGGGTTTATCACAACTCTTTTAGAAAGGTGAGATGAGTCTGATGAGCAAGCAGAGTAAGGTTCCGTACAAGATTTACCTGAGTGAAGAGGAACTCCCCACCGCCTGGTATAATATCCAGGCCGATCTTCCCACCCCATTGTCTCCTTCTTTGAGTCCGCAAACTAAACAACCCTTGGGTCCGGCCGATCTGACCCCGATCTTTCCCTTGGATTTAATCAAGCAGGAAGTCGCGACGGAGCGGTCTATCGAGATCCCCGATGAAGTCCGGGAACTGTACCGGACCTTCCGGCCGTCCCCTTTGTACCGGGCGTACCGGCTGGAGCAGGCGCTGGGGACCCCGGCCCGCATCTATTACAAGTATGAGGGGAATTCACCGTCGGGAAGCCACAAGCTCAACACCGCGCTGCCGCAAGCCTATTACAACCGGCAGGCGGGGATCAAGCGGCTAGCCACCGAGACCGGGGCCGGCCAGTGGGGTTCGGCCCTCAGCATCGCCGCCAAGCTGTTCGGCTTGGAATGCACGGTCTACATGGTGAAAGTGAGTTACGAACAGAAGCCCTACCGTAAGCTGTTGATGGAGACTTACGGCGCTGAGGTGATTCCCAGCCCCAGCCGGTTGACTGCGGCGGGCCGGCGGATCCTGGCCGAGCATCCCGACTCCCTGGGGAGTCTGGGGATCGCCATCAGCGAGGCGGTGGAGGACGCCGCCAGCCACGATGACACCAATTATGCCCTGGGCAGCGTCTTGAACCATGTCATCCTGCACCAGACGATCATCGGTTTGGAGGCCAAGCGCCAGCTGGAGAAGGTGGATGAGTACCCCGACATCGTCATTGGCTGTTGCGGCGGGGGCAGCAACTTCTCCGGGATCAGTTTCCCGTTCCTCCATGACAAGATGAGGGACGGCAGGAAGCTCCGGGCCATCGCGGTGGAGCCGAAAGCCTGCCCGACCCTGACCAAGGGCAAGTTCGCCTATGATTACGGCGATACCGCCCAGCTGACGCCGATCACCAAGATGTATACCCTGGGCCACGGCTTCGTGCCGCCCGGGATTCATGCCGGAGGCTTGCGCTACCACGGCGATTCGGCTCTGGTGAGCCAGCTCTATCACGATGGCCTGATCGAGGCGCAGGCCGTCTTCCAGAAGGATGTCTTCCGGAACGCCGTCTTTTTTGCCCAGACCGAGGGAATTCTGCCGGCGCCCGAGTCGGCCCACGCCATCAGCGCGGTCGTCGAGGAGGCGCTGCGCTGCAAGGAGCGGGGCGAGGAGCAAGTGATCCTGTTCTGCCTCAGCGGGCACGGACATTTCGATCTGGCGGCCTATGAGGGGTATCTCCGCGATCATCTGGAGGATGTCGATTACTCGGAGGCGATGGTGGAGGAGGGAATGGCCTGTCTGCCCCAGGTGCAAGTGGGCTGAGAGTCACGGACCAAGCCGTCGCTGGCGCGACGGCTTTTATCATTCTGCCGGGAGTGCCGGCCCGGACGGAATCTGCCGCAGGACCCGGGCGACGACATCCGCCGCGGGCAGGCTGGAAGTGTCGATTTTGGCGGTGTTTAAGGAATGGTAGAGTTTCAACCTTTCCAGGCTTAGCGTGATCTGCTCCTCAGTCCGGCCGTCCCGCGCCATCCGTTCCCGCAACGCTTCGGGGGAGCAGACCAGCGAGATTTTGACCAGCTCGATGGGAATATCCCGGAGCGGGGCCAGGATCAGATCGAAGATGAATTCGTAATGCATCACCCAGTTGAAGAGGACGTATTCGAAGGAGGAATTGGACAGGAAGTTCCGCAGCAGGTGGGTGATGTTGTCCTCGACCATCCGGCAGTTCTCCTCGGTCACGACGAAGGGGTTCATCATCCAGCACCAGTCGCCGTCGAGCCAGACCGAGGGCGCGAGCCGGCGGTGGAGTTCCCGGCAGACGGTGGTCTTGCCGACGCCGGGCGGTCCGTTGATAATGATCAGTTTTTTGGTCATGGGTATTCTCCTGCAATGGACATGAATTGGAAGCGCCTGATTTGCGAGAAACGATTCATTAATTTCCGCAAAAGAATTCAGATTGCATATTGGTTCAACACGGATGGCGGGATTTTCCTGCCGAAGATCGTAACTTGATTAAAAATTTCAGATGGAGTGATTAGAATGTCCGAATTGTTTCCCGCGCCCGTTCTGGCCTTGCCGGAGGCGGACATCCCCTTGCCGGGGATCAAGGCCTATCTTTCGCAGGCCGAAAACCACCAGATCATCTTCATGGAATTCAGCCAAGACGTGGATCTGGCCGAACATGCCCACGCCGCGCAATGGGGCATCGTCCTGGAAGGCCGGATCGACTTGTGCATCGACGGCGTTCCCCATAGCTTCACCAAGGGAGACCGCTATTTTCTCCCCGCCGGAGTCAAGCATTCCGGAAAAATCTACGCCGGGTACGCGGATATGACGTATTTCGATCAAAAAGACCGCTATCAGGCCAAAAAATAGGATGGAGAGGGGGAGGACCCGGTGTTAATCGGCGAGCAGGTTACGATCCGGCCGTTGCAAAAGGATGACCTGGAGCTGCTCTATCAATGGCGGAGCGATCAAGAGAGCATGGGTGGGTTCATGGATACGATATTGGTAAATGAAGAGAAATTTTTGGAGGGAATGGAAGCCGTGCTCGGGGATAAGGGCCGGCTGGATGCGCTGATCGAGGACCTGGAGGGCAACCCCATCGGCATCCTTAGCTACCATGAAGTCGCCGGGAGCAATGTGGCGCTGGAGATCGGCATCCTGATCGCCGAACCTTCGGCCCGGGGCAAGGGGATCGGTCGGGAATGCCTGGAGCTTTTCGTGGACCACTTGTTTGGGACCAAGCCGCTGATGCGGGTCCAGTTCCTGACCCGCGTCGACAATCACGGAATGCGCCGCAGCGGCGAGAAGGCCGGTTTCAGCCTTGAGGGAGTGTTGCGGAAATTCGCCTTGGTTCAGGGGGAGTACCGGGATTTCTGTATGATGGCCATCACCCGGGACGATTGGAAGGCAATGCGTAGTCCGGAGAAAAGCCGATAAAGGACCGTCGCTGGCGATTTTGGCCGAATCCATTGACATCCGCCGCCGGAAAGACTAAACTGAATGTAGGTTTCAAAACAATTGCATAGCCAAGTTGACGGGGAGCTGGATGAATCCGGCTGAGAGGGAACTGCTTTTCTGTTCCGACCCATAGAACCTGATCTGGATAATGCCGGCGAAGGGAAAAAAGGTGATCAAAGCTATACGCCTCCGTTGGCGCGTATAGCTTTTTTATTTTGGTTTGCGGGATCATCAGGCCGGCTCCATGGAAGGTTAAGCTTGCACAACTGCGATTTCAAACGGATTCCAAAATCAAACTATTATTTAAGGAGGAACCAACCCATGATCGGCAAAGTCAATGATGATTTTTTTCAGCGCAACATTATCGCGAGCGTCGGCCATGAGAACTCGCGGGTGGTGATCGGACCCGCCATGGGGGTGGACGCGGCGATCCTGCGGGTGGGCGACGGCTATATGGCCATTGCCGAGGATCCGATCTTCCCGAGCCTGAATATGTCCCCGGAGGATTTCGCTTTTCTCACGGTCCATATTGGCGCCAGCGACGTGGCGGTGATGGGGATCCGGCCCCGGTACATGACCTATTCGCTGTTGCTGCCGCCGGGCACGGCCGAAGCATACGTCGGCTCGCTCATCGCCAACATCAGCCGGTATGCGGCGGAACTGGGGATCGCCATTGTGGGCGGCCACACCGGTTTCTACGGGGCGGTGACCGTTCCGACCATCGGCGGGATCACGGTCTGGGGCCATGGCGACGCCTATGTTTCCCCCAAAGGGGCGCGGGAAGGCGATGACATCGTCATGACCAAGGGGGCCGGCGTGGAAGCGGCGGCGCTATTGGCCTACGAACTAAAAGATCAGCTGCTGCGAAGCCTGCCGGCGGAGATCGTCAAACGGGCGGCGGCGCGCCTGCGGGAGGTGTCGGTGGTCCGGGACGCCGCCATCGCGGCCCGCAACCCCGGCGTCCACGCCATGCATGACGCCACCGAGGGCGGACTGAAGCGGGGCCTCTGGGAGATCGCCCAGGCCGCGAAGCAGGGGATCGCGGTCCGCAGGGACGATATCTTGATTCCCGAGGATATCCGGGCGGTTTGCGGTTATTTCGGACTGGACCCCTGGGAAGTCATCAGCGAGGGCACTCTGGTCCTGACCTGCGCGCCGGAGTATACGCCGGAATTGTTGGCCGCCTACGGCGAGGCCGGAATTCCGGCCCGGATCATCGGCAAGGTGACCGGTCCGGAGAAAGGCTGCGTCTACGCAGCGGGAGGCCAAAGTTTCCCGCTGGTTCCCCCGGCCATCGATCAATTCTGGGATGTCTTCTTCAACGCCGCCGCCGTCATTCAGGAACGGTCGCAGCGCCCCGAACAGCAAAGAGCTCAAAAGCTCTGCCGGGAGCTTCAGGAAACCGTGAACCGCTTGTGCCAGCGGGAGCTGGCTCCGCTGCTGCCGGAGATCGGCGCCAACATCGCTTATGCCGCCGCGGACAGCGAGACCCTCGACCAAGTGGCCGGCATCCCGGGCCGGATCATCCGGGTCAAGGGGAAAGCGGTGGCCAGCACCGCGCCGGAGATGGGAGCCAGCACGTATATGGGAAATACGCTATTGATCGTGAGAAAATATTTCCCGGAGGCGCGTTGCGTCATCAACCTGCGGAATAACGAGGCGATCCGCCGGGCCTGCCGCAAAGGGGATTACCGGATTGCCGAGATGCCGGTCCCCGAGGGCTACCGGCAGTCGGACGAGGATTTTGCGCGCGACCTTGAGGCGGTGCTGCGGAGTTGCGGGGAGTTGCCGGATGTCATCGCGATCCCGGACCGGTTGAATCTGGAGAAGCTTATTTTGCTATTGGGAAGTACGCTGGAGGAGCTGGAAGGCAAGATAATGCGGATCACTCAAGAGTGATCCGAGAGGGGGGAGGACCCGCCACAAGATGTGTAGCGGGTCTTTTTTGCTTTTGGGAGGAGGTGACAGGGCCGCTTATTTCTATGAGATATAAAACCGCCTTCATAATCGGGAGCAAGCGGAAAGACGGATTTTTTGTTATATTGTGGTATAATTGGGATAGAAGTGACGCTGGGTTTGCTTGACTTCGGCGCAGAACTCATGAACCGGGAATATATTCATTGTGTCAATCGCCCTGAATGATAGTACTCCGCGCCTTTGCGCCTCCGCGGGAGGAGAAATAATAGGCCGGGGAAGAGTGATTCGGGGGGGGGAATTATATTATCTCCCGCAGAGGCGCGGAGGCGCAGAGAAATGACGGAAAATGAAATTGGGGCGCTCATAGTCGATACGGCAATTAGAGTGCATCGCGAACTCGGGCCCGGTCTGCTTGAATCGGTATATGCGGTAATATTGGAATACGAACTGAAGCAACGGGGTTTACAAGTTAAACGGGAGGTGCCGATTCCGATTGTATATAAAGAAATTCAATTTGATGAGAGTTTCCGGGCCGATCTGATTGTGGAAGGAAAAGTTATCGTGGAGCTAAAGTCGGTAGAACAGGTAACAGCCGCTCATAAAAAGCAGGTTCAAACATATTTGAGGCTTACTGGCTGCAAGCTTGGATACTTGCTCAACTTCGGCGAAGAACTCATGAAATCGGGAATAACCCGTTGTGTCAATCATCTTGAATCATAAAAACTCCGCGTCTTTGCGCCTCTGCGGGAGGATAAATAATAGGCCGGGATAGATTCGGAGAAATTATATTATCTCCCGCAGAGGCGCTGGGGCGCAGAAATGACGGGAAATAAAAATTGGAACGCTCATTGTGGATACAGAAATCGGTATACCTCGACAATTGACTGATGGCTGTAAGCTTGGATACTTGTTTAACTTTAGCGAAAGGATTCATAAAATTCGGAATCACCCGTTGCGTCAATCGTCTTGAAGTCATAACGCTGCGGAGAAATGATTTTGTTAATAATGAAAAAGCATTTGGGGTTCCAGCTGGCCAAATTCAGGATTAACTTTGGAGTAAATAATCTATGGATCTAAATACTCTCCTTAAGGAATTCATCACCTCCATAGACTTGGAAATCGCAACCAGAAAGCAAAAAGCAAAAATCCGTCCGCTTACAATCAAGGATGGGGAAAAGGCCTTAAGCGATTCAAACGGTAATATCTATCGATTTTTTGAGTTTTCCTACAATGTATTCCCAGATTCCCCGGCTGAAGTAACGCTTATCAACGGAAAAATGAACAAGGAGGGTCGGAAATATAACGCCACGATTATTGGGGTGGACGACGATGTTTTATCACTATATATTTCCGGAGAAGATTTACCGGATATTATAAATAAGGCGCTTCTTATTATTGATGACACCAAATTGCTTGAAGGTGTCAAAAATACCGTTTGTAAAATCAAAGATCGCGCTGAGAATCCGCCGAAAGATCTCGCCAATGCTTTGTTCGGCATTCGTCAGATTCGCACTAAGCTAAGTGACTACAATGATATTCCGCCTCAATTTAACGCCAGCCAATGTGAAACGGTAAAGAAAGCTTTGGGTTCGGATGCTACATATATCTGGGGGCCACCCGGAACCGGGAAATCAGTCACCCTCAGTTTTATTGCCGATATTTTAGTTAAAAAGGGGTCAAGCATCTTAATCGCCGCTCATACCAATGAAGCGGTGGATAACTTGATGGAGAAACTAATTGACACTTTTTCCAAGGAAGCAATCGAAGCGGGTCAAATCATCCGGTGGCGGGTAACCCGTTCCGAAAAAATCCAACCGATTACTCCCGGATATATAATGTTGGAGAAGAAATCCCAAATCAGTCGTCGGATCAATGAGCTCAGAAAGGAAAAGGACGATTTATCGACCCGGCGGCTTCAGCTCCAAAAGGAATATGAAGAAGATTATAAAAAGCTGCAAGTGTTACGTAAGAAGCATGATCAATATCAAACATGCCAACGCCAATATGATTGGGCAATAAATGAACTCAAAACGATTGAACTGGAAATCGCCAAAGTGGAAAATGAAATTAGCTCTCTTAAAAATTGGCTGATAAATTACGATAGAAGTTTCTTTGTAAACCAGTTAATTCGAAAGCACCAAAGAGAAACCTTTGAGTTAGCGCTTTCGCAAAAGTTAGAACTCACAATAAATCTCGGAATTCAAAAGGAGAAGGCCATTGCAAGATGCCGTGAAGAAAACGAGCTTTTAACCAAAGCCAAAGCGGAGTATGAGCAATACGCGGAAACGCTCAATTCGGAAGGAATAACCAAGGCTAAATTAAATGGTAACCTGGAAGCCATCGCCAAACTAAGCGATGATTTAAAGAGGACCAGTTCCGAAATTATTGATTTGGAAAGGGAATTGGAGGGTAACAAAAATTTCGAATATGAATTGCTGAAAAACGCGCGAGTTATGGGAACCACTTTAACTTCGGCTACGCTAAATACTCAATTAAGAGAAAGAACATTTGATGTTGTCATTGTGGATGAAGTAAGCATGGCCCCTTGCCCCAGCCTTTATACAACGTGCGCCCTGGCAAAAAAGAAAGCAATTTTGTGCGGAGATTTTTATCAATTATCTCCGATTGCCGAAAACAAAAATGCCGAATGGCTGAGTAAAAGTATCTTCGACAAGCTGGGAATCATCAGAAAGATCGTGAGCGGTCAAAACCTAACCGAATTAACCATATTGGATACTCAATTTCGCTGCCATCCCAGAGTTGCCAACTCGATTATCGACATTGTTTATCATGGCAAGTTAAAAAATGGCTATGAAGAAACCCATCCCAACTTTGATGCGCAATGTCTGGAACCATATGCAAATGAGGCTTGCATACTTGTGGATCTTTCAAGGATTTGTACCAGTTCGACACCATGGTGCGAAACAAAGGGAGGTAGTTGGGTAAACCTTAATTCAGCCAAACTGACCATCAATTTAACGCAACAGGCATTGATCTCCGGCGTAAAATCTGTCGGTATCATCACGCCTTACAGAGAACAAGCGCGACATATCAAGAAAAATATTAAACAGCTAAACAAATTATACCCCAATTCAAAAGTTGAGGCCTCAACGGTCCATCGGTACCAAGGACGAGAAATGAAATTGATTATTTTTGATCTGGTTGATTGTTATCCGAAAAAATTGTTGGCTCCTTTCTTAAGCCAAGGACATGGATCCGAGTCGATGCGGCTAATAAATGTGGCAACGACACGCGCCATAGGTAAGCTCATCGTAATAGCGAATGTCGATTATATTGAGCAAAAATTACGTGATAATAAAAATGCGATTTTATACCAATGGATTCAATATTTAAAGACACAAAGACACGTTTATATAAATTCCATTTCAGAATTGGAATATTTTGCGATGTAAGCGAATATTGACGATGAATTAGTTGATACTCGTTCAACTTCGACGAAGAACTCATGAAATCGGGAATCACCCGTCACGTCAATCATCTTGAATCATAAAAACTCTGCGCCTTTGCGCCTCTGCGGGAGGAAAATAATAGGCCAGGATGAGTGGCTCGGGGAAATTATATTATCTCCCGCAGAGGCGCAGGGGCGCAGAGAAATGACGGAAAATGAAAATAGGACGATCTGTCGATGCGGGAGACATTTGTTGCATCGTGACAGACTTACCGGTTGCAAGCTTGGATATTTGCGTAACTTCGGCGAAGAACTCATGAAATCGGGAATCACCCGTTGCGTCAATCATCTTGAATCATAAAAACTCTGCGCCTTTGCGCCTCTGCGGGAGGAAAATAATAGGCCAGGATGAGTGGCTCGGGGAAATTATATTATCTCCCGCAGAGGCGCAGGGGCGCAGAGAAATGACGGAAAATGAAAATAGGACGATCTGTCGATGCGGGAGACATTTGTTGCATCGTGACAGACTTACCGGTTGCAAGCTTGGATATTTGCGTAACTTCGGCGAAGAACTCATGAAATCGGGAATCACCCGTTA
>NZ_SLUN01000006.1:191463-204969 GCF_004340685.1 Hydrogenispora ethanolica
GGGAGACATTTGTTGCATCGTGACAGACTTACCGGTTGCAAGCTTGGATATTTGCGTAACTTCGGCGAAGAACTCATGAAATCGGGAATCACCCGTTAGGTCAATCATCTTGAATCATAAAAACTCTGCGCCTTTGCGCCTCTTCGGGAGAAAAATTCATAGGCCGGGGAATTCTTATAAGCCTAAAAAGAAATGATTCTGTTACCTGTTTTCATTCTCTCATAATTTTTAGTAATATTTTCGCTAAAACGCAATTACCAAGAATTTATCCGCTATAATTATTTCAAGATGACCAAACCGAAAGAAGGCGGATCCATGAAACCAATCCTAGAAGAACTCCACGCCGGCAAGATATATCCCGACGAATTGATCCTCCCCAAGGACCCCCAATACCGCCCGATAAACCAAAAAATATCCGATGCAATGAAAGTCTGGCGCGAGAAGCTTTCGGAGACGGACTATCAACAACTGGAATCGCTCATGAATCTGCACTCCCAATCCGACGCCATGGAAGCCACGGCCTCGTTCGTGCATGGCTTCAAGCTGGGCGCATTGATCATGATGGAGGTATTGAACGGTAGGGAAGAGGTCGTGCGGTGAAGAGCACATAATCCGTTCCAAAATTCCGGTTGAAAATGGACACCTGCCCCGACTAAAACTAGACCGTCCTACTGGAAATGTTACGGCGCGAGCGAAAGAAATTTCGTAGTTTTCTCGAAGATTCCAAGCGGAATCATAGTAAGTATTCGTTTTATCCACTGAAAGAGCTCATTATCCCCAAAAAGAGCTTGTTGAACGACTGAAAGAGCTCACTGATCATCAAAAAAGATCGTTTCATAAGTATTACGAAAATGATAACACAGGAAAAAATCGTTAAAGACGGCTAGCTCATCATCCGGAGCAAGAAGCATGGCGGATTTCCTGTCATTTTGTGGTATAATTAGAAGTAGGAGTGATTCGATTGCTTGACATTATTCGAATTAAGGAAGCCGCGACCAAAATGGCGGATTATTATCCAATCAAGAAAGTATCGTTGTTCGGCTCGTATGCCGATGGGACAGCGGGCGAAGCCAGCGATGTTGATCTGCTGGTGGAGTTCTTGACGCCCACCGTATCGTTATTTACGCTTACCGGGATGAAGAATGAAATGGAAGATGCGTTGAAAATAAAAGTGGATATCGTGCACGGGCCGTTACCAAAGGAGTCTCTGCTAAGATTAAATAAGGTGATTGATATCTATGAACAGTAAGGATGGGCAGGTTCTTCAGAAGATTATATCGGAAATAGAAGTAATTGAGATGCTGGTTGAAGGATTTGATGAATCTTCTTTTTCAGTCGACGAACGAACCAAACGTGCGGTTTGTATGACCTTGCTCAATATCGGGGAGCTCGTAAAACATCTTACCGGTGAATTTAAGTTAGCCAATGGTAACATTCCATGGAGAAACATTGCCGGATTACGAGACATCACGGCTCATCAATATCAAGCCTTAAATATGGGAGACGTGTGGCACACGGTTCGGAACGATATTCCTTTGTTGAAAAGAAACATTATGAAGTTGACTGATTAATCCGGGAAGAACCCGGCTTTTTTATTCCCAGGTTTTTATAAAAACTTTATGGAAAACCGCATCGAATTCACCATGAACTTTTGATATACGGCAAAATGATTAATGAAGGCGGATATTCTTTTTCCCAAGTTTTATAAGGTTCGCGAAAATTATGGTTTTGCGCGAATCGCTTTCGTGGTGCTTGTCTTTTACCTCTAAATATGTGAAAAAAGCTTATTTGGGGAGTTCCTTGCGCATAAAACAAGGCTGCCGATTTTCTTCGTCGACAGCCTGAACCGCCAAAAAAATGGACGGTTTTACTTTTAGGGATTTTTTGTTTTTAGTTCGTGAGCGCTTTTTGCGCCTTAGTACTTCCCATAATCTTTACCACCTTTAGCCTGCCGCTTTTGGGTGTTAGTCGTTACCGGGGTTGAATTTTGGTGGGGTGCCGAGCCCACGTCCGGGTTTGTTTCCCGGTTTTTCAGCTTAAATCGTTCAACCATGCCTTTCAACTTCTCCGCCTGGGAAGTCAGTTCTTCACTGGCGGCGGCGCTTTCTTCAGTCGTAGCGGTACTGGTTTGGGTTACATGGGATAACTGGTTGATGCCCTCATTAACCTGGACAATACCTGTCGCTTGCTCCTTGGAAGCGGTTGCAATCTCCCCCACCAGAGAGGCGACCTTACTTGCCAATTCAACAATCTGATTCAAGGCGCCTGCAGTTTCACTGGCAATTCTGGTTCCGTTCTCAACCTTATTGACGGATGCTTCAATCATGGCCGTCGTTTCCTTCGCTGCATTGGCGCTCCGGGCCGCCAAATTGCGGACTTCTTCGGCTACAACCGCGAAACCTTTGCCGTGCTGCCCGGCGCGAGCTGCCTCTACAGCGGCGTTAAGGGCGAGAATGTTGGTTTGGAAAGCGATCTCGTCGATCACTTTAATGATCTTGGAAATTGTGGCGGAGGATTCGTTGATATCTTTCATTGCAGCCATCATATCCGCCATCCGGGCATTGCCATTGATGGCTTGTTCCTTCGCGGATAAGGACAATTCGTTCGCTTCTTTGGCGTGAAGGGCATTTTCTTTCGTCTGGTTGGCAATTTCAGTGACCGAGGAGTTAATCTCTTCCGCCGTAGCAGCCTGTTCTGTAACAGCCTGAGATAGATTTTGATTGGAGTTGGAAATTTGGCCCGAACCTGCCGCAACTTGTTCGGCGGCAACATAGATGTCACCGAGCATTTCGTTAAAAGAATCGATAATTGTAGTCAGAGAGTCTTTAATAACGGTAAAATCCCCGCGATAATCTTTGGTAATATGGACATTTAAATTTCCATTTGCCATTTGGGTTAATATCGCTGCGATTTCAGTGATATACGAAGAGAGAGATTCAATCGTATCATTCAGCGCATTCGTAATTTTGGCATGATCGCCTTGATAATTGCCCTTGACATTTACCTTCAGGTTTCCCGCGGACATCTCATAGAGAACGGCGGCGGTTTCATGAATTGGGTTGAGAATGGAGTCAATCAGTCCGTTTATTCCTTTGATCATGGATGCCCAATCACCCAAAAAGGTTTCCGGATTGGCTCGGACACTCAATTGGCCTTCGTTTGTGGCAATAACCAGCTTGTTAATTTCAGCATTGACGTCTTTTAGATTCTTTTGCAAGGCTTCGATGCATTCATGAAGAACTGCCTTTTTCCCAGGTAATTTTGCAATTGGAGCGTCAAAATTTCCTTTGCCGAATTCATTCATACAGGCGATCCCGGTGAGAATTGCGGAAACATGCCCTTTTACCATTTTATTTACACCCGTGGCCATCACCCGGTATGCGCCTTGAAACTTCTCTTCAGAAACATAGACATCGATATCTCCGGCATCATGCTGTTCTGACATATGATTCATTTCGTTGATCAGATCCCGCAACGTTGCCACAACTTGTTTGATGCTGATGGCCAATACATCCTGGTCGGATTTAGGCTGTAACTGGACGTTCAAATCTCCTTTCGCAATGCTGACGGCGGCTTGCGCTCCTTCCCGGATGTTGTTGACCATGATATTAAATGCACTCCCCAAGCTGCCGATTTCATCTTGAGACGTAACGGCTACTTGAACATCGCAATCTCCCAGGGCCATTTTTTCCGTGGCGGTAATGAGTTTTTGAATGGGTTGTTTAATGAGGCGCTGGGATAGATAATTTGATACCAATAATCCGGCAATAATGCAGATGAGCAGCAAAATTAAAATTCCTAAAGCCAATTGGTTGCTTAGGTGGGTATATTGGGAAATCGGGGTATAACTGATTAAATATAACGGCCGGGCCGGATCTTTGGCATAGGCGGCGATATATTTTTGGCCGTCCAGCGTTACAAAATCTGTACCCTTGCTATTGGCTTTGACGGTTTCAAAGAAACGGGATGGATCGCCGCCGGCTTTGCCAAAGTTATATTTCATAATTTGTTTCTGATTCTGCGAGGCGATAACCAAGCCATCCGCATCGAGGATAATGGACTTTATCATTTTATCCTGGCCACTGTCAATGATTTTCCGGGTGAGATTATTCAGTTCGATGGACATCACAAATATGGTGTTGTCATTGACCGGGATATAATTGACCATGACCGGGCGGCCGGTGGCTGGAGAAATCCGAATGAAGCCCAGCAACTGGTCTTGCTGTTTGTTTACTTTACCGACGGCCTTTCCGTGGATGCTGTCGACAATGGCAACTTGTTTATAATAAAACAACAGATTTTCATAGATGCCGTTTCCTCGCTCAAACTCACTTTCCAGCACTGAAGCAATGCGTTGTAGTTTGCTTTTATCCATCGGCTGGCCGTTATTGAGTCCCGCAAAGAAATCTTTCATATAGGGTTGTTCGGCCATCGCTTGAGCCAATTCTTCCATGCTGTTGAACTTCTGGTTTAATTTATCCAGTTTTTCATCGGTGACCGCGACCAGATTTTTTTCAATTTCACCAGCGATTGAGTCGGTTACTTTGGTATTGAAAAAGATGAGGATGAGGATTGCCGGGATAATCAGAAAAGCATTGAGCAAAAGAATAATTTTAAACGATAAGGAACTTGAAGTTTTTTTAAACAACATCCTTGTTGCCCCCAATATTTTGTCATTCCTCCGAGAGAATTGCATAATTTAAAAAATAATCTTTTGCCTACAATCTATCGATAGATATATCCGGGCTTTGTACTGTATATTGTGGTCACAGCTTATTAAGGTAATTATGCAATTCTCTGATTCAACTTATTGCCGCGACTTAAAATGCTCTACTTGTACTTCGGAAAGTCAGTGCCGTTTCGGCTCATGGCGATGCTAATTTTGTTTTGATTTCCACCAAAACTTTTTCATAGTTTTCGGACAAGATTTGAATATCGGCCGGCGTCGCCCGGTCCATATGCATTCCGACGGTCACATTGACAGTGCGTTGCAACCATGCCGCCAATTTCAGGGCCGCTTTCCGCGCCAGCTCATCTTCTTTGTGGCCGACCACGCATAATACGCTGGCGGATGCCGAAGTAGACTCGGCATCCGCCAGACTTTTACGGGGCACGGCCAAAGCCGTGGCCCCGATATGGTAAGTTTGACCGCCGCCAATGTATACGCTCAAATCGTCGCCGCAAAGGATGACTTCGGCTTCGACTCCATGAGGCCATTGGCCGGCTTGGACATGAAAGCGCCGTATCATTCTAGCATGCTCCTGTCCACGGAATAAACCGCTGATGATCGAGGCCGAATTGGGTTAGTATTTTACCGATGACATGATTGATCTGGTCTTCCAACGCTTGTGGCCCGTTATAAAAGGTCAGCATCGGCGGCACCAGGACACAGCCCAGGTCCGCGGCAGTTTTCATATTCAGGACATGGATTTTTCCCAAGGGCATTTCGCGCGGCACCAGCACCACTTTCCGGCCTTCCTTTAAACAGACGTCGGCGGCGCGGACCATCAGATTTTCCGCATACCCGGTCGCGATGGCCGAAAGTGTTTTCATGCTGCAGGGAATGACGATCATGCCATCCGTTTTAAAGGAACCGCTGGCGATGCACGCCGTCATCTGATGATTGTCATGACAGAAATCGGCGGTTTCATACAACGTTTCCAGCGGAATATCGGTTTCCAAGGCCCAAGTCCGCTTGGCGGCTTCGGAGACCACCAGATGCACCTCGGTATTTTCCAGTTCTTTGAGCGCCTGCAACAGATAACGGCTCATGATGACGCCGCTGGCGCCCGATACTCCGACAATGAATCGCTTCATATTTTTCAGTCCTTCACCCATACTTTGATCCGGCGCGGCGGAATGGATATCCGCTATTCATCCCGCCGCCCGGGTTAACACTTATAACAGTCCTACCATCTTCCACCAGGGGATTTCCACCAACAGCATCACGATAAACACCACGGCGATTAACGGGATGCCCAACCGGATCGTTTCCTTCTGGGTATACATGCCGTTCTCCTCGCCCTGGCCGACCAGCATGTTAAGGTGTTGAAAGGGGAAGATGTAATGAATGGCAATGGCCGTATAGACAAGAAGCGTAGTGACCAAGGGATTGATTCCCATGGGTCCGGTGAAAACCAGCAAGGCCGGAATCGCGACGCCCATGACCGCGATCACGCTTCCGAGCAACATATGGATGACGATGGAGACCGCGGCGATAAAAGCAGCCAAGATAAAGATATTATGCGGCACCGTGGGGGGAAGAATGGTGTTGGCGATCCAGGTATTCATCCCGGTGACCCCGCCGACTTTGCCGATGGCCATGGCCGCTGTTAAAAACAGCAACACGTGGATTGGAACCTCGCCCCAGTTTTTGGGGGTCAATACTTCGCCAATCCAGGGCAAACTCATGAACATCGCAATGATTAAGGTAATCCAGCCGATATTGATCCCGTGAATCGAATCGGTCAGCCATAATAAAATTGCAATCGAAAGCCAGATTAAAGTCCGGATTTCCTTGCCGGTGAGCTTGCCCAGCGAAGCCAGCTTGGTCCGGATCTCCTCTTTATTCACCGCGATGTTACTGGCCGGCTTAAACAGCACCAGTATCAAAATACAAGTTAGTATGCTCGAAATCAGATTCGGAATGCCCATATACATGAACCAACCCAACCAGCTGAGCGCCTTTTGGGAGGCTTCAACCGCCAACGGATTGATCACGCTGTCGCCGGTTAAAAAGATCAACGACACCGGCACCGAGGAGGCGAACACGGTGAATCCAACCTTGATGGCGTCTTCCTTGGGCATTTTCGTGCTTTGGATAACGACGGCCATCACCGACATGATCAGGAAGGCCCGGGGCCAGGGGTGGGGAATCAAGAGGCTCAGGATAAAGGTAAGGGCAAAAATGGAGATGATGATGCTCCGGTAGGAACTGACAAATTTCAGAATAAAGGCGTAGGCGATCCGTTCCCCCAGGCCCGAGTTCTTGACCGCGCTGGCGATTAAATAAGCGCCGATCACCAGATACATGGTGGAGCCGCTCCAGGAATAGAAGACCTTGTCGACCGGGGCCACCTTAAAGATTACTAATAATGCCAGAAAGATACCGGACACATATCCGGATTGGGCAATTTGGAAGGCCCAAAACACCACGGTCATCAGGGTCAGGGCCAGACACATTTTTCCTTCGGCTCCCAAGCCTTGCAACGGAAGCGAATTGATAACGACGGCCACCAGTATGCCGATGATGAGTCCTAACGTTCTTTTGTTCATGCGACATCCTCCCGTTTTCAAAAATCTTTCGTCGAAGCCTTTTACAAAAAAGAGGAGGTGGGGTGCCTCCTCTTTTTAATTTTTACACGCCAAATCGCTTTAAGGGAACGGACTTCCATGACCCGGGGACGCCATTGCGAAACGGGCGGTCGACGCCTTGAAAGCCGTTCCCGATCGTAAAATCATTTCTTTAAGGGCGGGATCGGTGGAATCATCTGCATATTGGCTATCTTTTCGTCAGTTAATTTGAATTTGGGCCAGATTTCGATGGTCTCCGTTGAACGCCAGGAGAAGTTGCATTTTTCGCAGACATAAACCTCCCATGCTTTTCCCACGGGCGAATCGACCATCTTGCGAACTTTATCGCTATCACAACGACTGCATTTCATCTTCGTCAACCTCCTATTTGTTTTGAGCCAAAAGCTTACGGATAATCTCTTCCCATTGGGCGCTTCCGGTCGGGTTCTCCAAAAGCTCGGTCTCGCGCGGATTGGGTTCGGGCGGCACCGGGGTGGTCGCATCGATAATCAACTTGGAATGCATGCCGGCCGGGAATGAAGAGGGATCGAGCGGCATGCCCGGACAATTTTGAATGACCGAGACATCCTTGTCCGGACGGACTCTGGTGGTCAAGGCCCACATGACTTGCTCCAGGTTGAAGGGATCGACGAATTCATCGACCACGATTACGATTTTCGAATACGGCATGCCATGCGGCGTCGACAGCAACCGGAAAGCCACCCCTTTGGCGTAACCGCCGTAACGGCACTTGGTGGAGATAATCGTGCCGATGCCGTGGGTGTACATCGCGTTCACCGCCACGACTTCCGGTAGCGACGCTTTTAACTGCTTGAACAATGGCACGCTGGTATTCAGCGCCATCAGGTAATCAATTTCGCTCCACGGCAATCCCAAATACAGATTCTCGAAGATCGGATTGGCGCGGTGGGTGATCCGGGTGATCTTGATCTCACATTGCAACCGGGTCCCTGAATAGGAGCCGGGGAATTCGCCGAACGGACCTTCCACCGTGCGCAAACGCGGTAAAATGTATCCTTCCAAGACCACTTCGGCGCCGGCCGGCACATACAAATGGTCGGCGGTATCCGCTTTGACAATTTCGGTGGGCACGCCATCCTGGAGCGCGCCGACGAATTCATATTCATTCTGCGCGTAGCCAATCGGCGTGCTGGCCATGAAGGTGACTAGCGGCGAATTGCCGACGGCGATGGCAATCGGCAGCGGTTTATTCTCCGCTTCGGCTTTCTCCAACTGAACTGCGATATCATGAAAAGCCAGCGCCTGAATGCCGAGCCGGTCCTTATCCTTGACCTGCAGCCGGTAGGTTCCGACATTCATTCGGTTGAAATCATCCGGAAATTCGGGATCGCCGGTCACGACCGAGGCCTTCGAGATGAAAAAACCGCCATCCTGCGAGTTAATCCGATACAACGGCAGGATCTCGAACAGATTAATATTGTCCGTAATGGTATTTTCTTTGCAAGGGGCCTGCTCCCGCGTTAAAATCTGCGGCGGCACCGGATACTTATCCCATCTCCGGTTTAATTCCAAAAATTGCTCCTTGACGGGCGTATCTTTGTCCATGCCCAGCATGAGGGCATGGTTGCGCCACGAGCCGTGCACATTGGTTACGACCGAGTATTGGTAGCCTTTTACCTTTTCGAAGAATACCGCCGGACCGTTTTTAATATTGGACGCCGCCCGGCCGGCCGCACCGATGTTCGGTTCGGGATCGACTGCTTCTTTTACCCGAACCAGTTGGCCTTCTTGCTCGAGTTTCCGCAAGAAGCTTCTCAGATCTTTGTAAATCTCCGCCATCTCATTCGCTCCCTTTCGAAAAAATGATAAATAAATTAAAACTCGATTGCATTTTAGCATTATCGTTTTGAGACAGGCAATTCAGATATCGAATTGGCGATTGCTAAATCAGAATCGTTTCGAATTTGGAATTAAGTCATTTTAAAATAGAATTGATATTATTGTTATAATAATGTAGTATATTATCGCGAGTGGGGACTGAATCTTACAAATTTATTGGTTTGAAGTATGGTTTTAGACGAATTTATACTGGGCATATTTACACCAAACATATATTCTTGAAAATTCATTCTTTTGGAAGAATTCACGAAAAAAACGGAATCTGATTTGTAATCATCAGTTTTCCGTTTTTTGTACCGCACGGGGTTTCGACCATGCTTCATCCGATATCGTTTTCTCGTTTGCTGCGAAGTCTTCTTTGCTCTCTAACAGGCTCTATCGTTTGGGCATGATTTCAGAAAGAGAGGTATCACGGATGACTCTGAATCAGATCATGTATTTTTTAGCGATAGTCGAACAAAAGAATTTCTCCCACGCGGCGGAAAAAATGTTTATTTCGCAATCGTCACTATCCAAGCAGATCAAGGCCATCGAAAATGAACTGGGGGTTATCCTCTTTTCCCGTGATAATTACCAAATTGAACTAACGGCTGCCGGAAAAGCATTTTTAGCGTTTGCAACCCAATTTTCCAAAGATTACTCCGACATGCTGTATGCCCTGGCTCCTTTTAGCAATATCCATAAGGCGGCCTTTACGGTCCAGGTCGGAACCATCCCGGTGTTATGTTATTCCAGCTTGATTAATCATCTGATCAATCTGGAATCGAACCATCAGAACATCCATATTGATTTTGTGGAACGGGAACAGACGGAGCTGCTCAAAATGCTGGATCGCAACCAAATCGATTTTATCATTGTGCGGATCGATTATTTGTCGCAGGATGAATATGATTCGATTCCGCTGGCCATCGAGAAGATCGGTGTGGTATGCTCCGCCAAATGTCATTTGGCTTCCAAGAAAAGATTGAACCTGCGGGATTTGGAGAACGAAGCTTTTATTCTGCTGAATAACACCTCCAGCCTGTATCAGCTCTGCATCGATGCCTGCCGCAAGGCCGGCTTTATCCCGCGCGTGAATTATACGAGTTCCCGCCATGAAGCATTGTTGGCCATGATCAATAATGGTCTCGGTTTGACGCTGTTGCCAGAGAGTCTGCTGGATTTGGAGAATAGCCAAAAATTACGTTATATTCCTTTAGAGGATAATGTCACCAGCACCATCGCGTTAGTCCGGAAGAAGGAGATGCGGAATAATCAAAAAAATAATCATTTCCAAAACATTGTCAAAGAATATTTTAAAGAGATCCATCTGGGCAACGGGATGGAACCAATGGGGGCTTTGGAATGAACCAGCTCATTTTAGTGGATTTACTCGACCGGGAAATCGGCGGGGCGGGAAAAATAGAGGCTCACCGCGAGGGGCTGCTGCATCGCGCTTTTTCGGTATTTATTTGCCATGATGGCCAAATGTTGCTGCAAAAAAGAGCGTATCACAAATACCATTCCGGAGGGTTATGGACCAATGCCTGTTGTTCCCATCCCCGGCAGGGAGAGAAGCTGGCGGCGGCGGTCCGGGAACGGCTGCGGCATGAATTGAACATCGCGCCAGATACTTGTCGCGTCACGGAAATTTTTGATTTTGTCTATTTTCAGAAATATGGCGATCATCTGTTTGAATACGAATATGACCATGTTTTTTTGGCGGATTACGGCGGAGCGCTTCAGGCGAATCCCGACGAGATTGCGGCAATTCGCTGGGTCGCTTTGGAAGATTTACAAGCGGATTTACTGACCCGTCCGCAAGATTATTCCGCCTGGTTTCTGATTGCCGCGCCTAAAGTTTTACAGTTTCTGATGCGGGCTGAAAGACCCCAAGCAATTCTTGGGTAGGAATCACCCGTTGCGCGTCTTGGATCATAGAACCCTGCGTCTTTGCGCCTCTGCGGGAGGAGAATAATAGGCCGGGGAGAGTGATTCGGGGGAAATTATATTGTCTCCCGCAAGACGCGGAGGCGCGGAGAAATGACGGAAAAGAAACATTATGAAATCGACTGACAATCCGGGAAGTAGCCCGGTTTTTTTATTTCCCGGTTTTTATAAAAACTTTATGGAAAACCACATCGAATTCACCACGAACTTTCGATTTAAGGTAAATTAGCCACAGGTAATACCGCTTTGCGTGAGACGGTTTGAAAGGTGTTGGTTGATTTTATAGCACCAAATGAATATAATATGGTTAGAATATTACTACAAGGAGTTAAACCCATGCAGATTAAACCGTCCGCAAGCATCCGGCAGAATTATAATGAAATCGCGGCGTTGTGTAAGTCCTCCGGCGAGCCGGTGTATCTCACCAAAAATGGCGAGGGCGATCTGGTGGTGATGGATATCGAGGCATTTAGCCGCCGCGAGAAAATGTTGAAGCTGCGGGAAGAATTGCTGGCCGTCGAGGAAGATCGTTTGGCCGGACGCTTCGGAGTTGCCCCGGATGAACTGGACAGCTATCTGGAATGTATTATTGACGAGGTCGAACATGGAAAAGAATCCTCAATATAGGATGATCGTTTCCGACCGCGCCCGTCAAATGCTGACGGCCCATGTCCGGTTTTTGGCGCAGAAAAGTCCAGCCGATGCCCGCCGGGTAAAAGACGACCTGCTGGAAGCGGTCCGTTCCCTGCACCGGATGCCGGAGCGTTTTCCGTTTTTGAACGCTGAGTTCATACCGGTGAACAAGTATCATAAAATGTTCGTTGCAAAGTGGTATCTGATTTTGTATCTAATCAAGGACCAGACGGTTTACGTGGATTCTATCGTGGATTGCAGAAAGGATTATCGGTGGCTGGTGCAATAGAACATTCCAATTGAATCGAGTCCGGGAAGAAGCCCGGCGAAATAACGCGCATCATTAACGAAAACTGACGACCCGGTAATAATCGCCGGGTCTTATTATTATAGCGAAGATAAAAGCTCATCATTTTTGTTTGGGAAAAGGAAAGGGTAGGATAGAGAGTTCTTTTTGGGAAAGCAATTACCCGGGAGAACTTTTTTTAATACGAAATCCAAAATTGATTAGCAGTACTTGGTATTCATATCCTCTAACGTGCTTCCCAACACCAAAATGAGCTTCTCCAGGTTTAACCGCTCCAGGCCCGCTCGAGAGCAACAGTTCGAAAGATTGGCATCGAACGAACATAATGGGAACAGATTCTTTTTCGATTTGAGAATCAGCTTCTTTTTTTATTGCGTAAATACCAGCAGTTACCGCCATAGCTTATTCAGTAACAAAACGAACTGCGGCGATAACCGCCGTAGATGATTCAGTAACAAAATGAACTACGGCGGTAACCGCCGTAGATGATTCAGTAACAAAATAAACTACGGCGGTAACTGCCGTAGATGATTCAGTAACAAAATGAACTACGGCGGTAACTGCCGTAGATGATTCAGTAACAAAATGAACTACGGCGGTAACCGCCGTAGATGATTCAGTAACAAAACGAACTACGGCGATAACTGCCGTAGATGATTCAGTAACAAAATGAACTGCGGCGGTAACCGCCGTAGATGATTCAGTAACAAAATGAACTGCGGCGGTAACCGCCGTAGATGATTCAGTAACAAAATGAACTGCGGCGGTAACTGCCGCAGTTTTTTTCGTAATGAGATGGGCTAAAGCGGTAACGGCTGTAGCTCATTTTGTATAGAAATGAACCCGGGTAACGACTGCCGAAGTTGATTTTGTTGCACGATGAGCCGCGACAAGTAATGCCGGGGTTTATGGAGCACGGGATGATCAAAAGACAAGGAGATAGGCTCCATTGCGAGATGAAGTCAATAAGATGGGTAGATGTTTTTTTAAATAAATGGTTTAGGAGCAGCTTGATTATTAGCTCCCATGTAGTTTTCAATAGCTTAGTCTCAACTTATTAATCAGGTGAATAAATATATCTATTTCTCAAAAAACTGATAAAATAGAGATATGGAAAAAATAGATGCCCGTAGACACAGTCCAAAAACTCAATTCGAGATACGCAAACAAGTCATTCGTCTTCGAAAGCAGGCTATCTCCAACAAACTTATCGCCGAAGGACTCGGTATTACCGAAAGAACCGCCAGCAGAATCTGGCAAAGATATCTTGCGGAAGGTGAATCCGCCATAAAGCTTGGTCGTCGGGGCCGTCGAAAGGGAGAACAGCGCAAGTTGACGGCTGAACAAGAATCCGAGATCAAGAAAGTGATTATTGACAAAACCCCGGATCAATTAAAGCTTCCTTATGCGCTTTGGACCCGAGAAGCTATCCAACGACTCATTAAACAACAATACAAGTTGAA
>NZ_SLUN01000007.1 GCF_004340685.1 Hydrogenispora ethanolica
CTCTCCTTATCTCTTTTAGCCATTTGATAAGTCGGACTTTTTTGCTGGATTTCTTATACCTTTTTTCAGTTCAAATAGCACAACAGGTTAAATTAGAAGTTCGTCGGAGTGCGCTCCAGGCAACGTTGGCCATCGCCATGAAATGGACTGGAACCTTATGAAAAGAGGGAGAAGTGAAGATGAAATTTACTGAATTTATCCAACAAAATGTGGTGCCGACCGCTAACCGAATCGCTTCGAACAAATTTTTAAAAGCAATCAGTGACGGCTTTATGGCGTTGATGCCGGTCATCATCATCGGAGCCATTTTTTCATTATTGAATTCATTAGCCATTGCGCCGTATCAAAATTTTATTACCGCCACCGGTCTGAAACCGATATTATCGCTTCCCAACATGGTTACCAATGATATTCTCGCGCTTTACGCGGTAATTTTCATTGCCTATCATCTGGCGAAGTATTACGAAAAGGATCCGGCGACCGCGGGCATGATTGCGTTATTTACCTTTTTGGCCGTAACGCCGCTCGCCAACACGGCGGACATTATCAATAAGTTTCTTGCGGGCAACAATCTCACTTTGGCGAATGACATCGTCGTGCCGGCCGGAAATGTAATACCCTATGAATGGATCGGCGCGAAGGGCCTATTCGTGGCAATCATCATCGGCCTTGTATCCACAGTCGTTTATAACAAGCTGCTGGATAAAGGGCTGGCTATCAAAATGCCCGAAGGGGTGCCGCCGACGATTGCCAAGTCTTTTGGCGGTCTTATCCCCGGCTTTGTCATTATCATCCTGTTTATGGCGGTAAATAAAGTTGTCACGTTCTTGCCCAATATTACCGGACTGCACTCCGTGATTTATACATTTATTCAAGGGCCGATGGAATTGTTATTAGGGAATAGTCTGGGTTCGTTCCTGGTGGCCATCCTGGTTGCCCAATTATTGTGGTTCTTTGGCATTCACGGTGTCACGGCTGTCATTTTGCCGATTTTTTATCCGCTATGGACTTCGCTTACTACGGCCAATATTGCCGCCTTAAACGCCGGGGTATCCGTATTTGAACTCCCGAACATCATCAACCGCACCTTTTTCAGCATTTACGCCATTACCGGAGGCTCGGGAATGACGTTGGGTCTCTGCCTTTATATGGTGCTGTGGAGTAAAAGCAAACAATACCAGACGCTTGGAAAACTGGCATTGCCGGCCAATATTTGCGGTATTAACGAACCGGTTTTATTTGCCACGCCAGTGGTGCTCAATCCGTATATGTTGATTCCGTGGATTTTGACGCCGGTGGTTTCGGCGGTACTCGCCTATGGGTTGACAGTCATGAATATTCTGCCCCGGTTGAGCACAGTGGTACCGTTGGGAACGCCCGTCATCATGTCGGGATTCTTGGCGGGCGGCGTTGCCGGTTGGCGGGTGGCATTATTCCAAATTGCGATGATCATCATCGGCGCAGTAATTTATATCCCATTTTTCAAAGTGATTGATAAAAAGGCCTATGAAAACGAAAAACAAGCATATGGCGATGTAACTTCTTCAGAACTTGAACTGCTTAACCATAGCCATAAAAGTGGGATCAATTGATTACAAAAGGAGGAATTGAAATGAAAAGTAAGCGCTTCCTCGTCCAGTTACTTTTAGGGATGGTGTTGGTAAGCCAAATCATGCTTGCTTCCATGGCAAATGCCGAGGCGGTCCGGGCGAAATATACCACAAAAGAAATCCATGACGGGAAAACAACGTATATCCTGGTCACCAACCCCAACCACGGCAAAACTTTGGGTTATTCAAAAACCTCAGGCGTTAAACTCCTTGAAAAAGTTGCAGGACGATATACCTATGCATTTAAAGATCTGAATCGCAATGGAAAATTGGATCAATGGGAAGACTGGCGTTTGGATGATACCACCAGAGCCAAGGATTTGGCTTCGCAGCTTTCGATTCCGGAAATAGCAGGATTAATGCTCTTTAGCGCGCATGAAAGAAAAATCGAAGAAGGATTAACGGATGCGCAAAAAAGTTATCTTGCCAAAGATAACTTGAGGGCGGTTTTGAATGCGGGAAGCAATAATGTCAAAGCGGCAGTACAATGGAATAATGAGATGCAGGCTTATGTTGAGGGTTTAGCTTGCCCCATTCCGGTAAACTTCAGTTCCGATCCCCGCAGTACAGCAGGCTCAGGCGATCAATACTCCAATGCAATTTCGGGAAAAGATGTCTCCTTGTGGCCATCGAACCTCGGCCTTGCCGCCACCTTTGATACGGGTATCATGTATCAATTCGCCAAAATGGTTTCGGAAGAATACCGGGCCATGGGAATCGCAACCGCTTTAGGACCGCAAATCGATCTGGCCACCGAACCGAGATGGCTGCGGGTAAGCGGCACATTCGGGGAAGATGTCAAACTTGCGACCGATATGACGCGGGCTTATGTCGACGGGTCTCAGTCAACCTATGATAAAAATGGCAAAGATTTGGGCTGGGGCTCCAATTCAATTAATTGCATGATTAAGCATTGGCCGGGAGACGGTCCCGGAGAAGGCGGCCGTGAATCTCACCGTAACAGTGGTCCCTATGCCGTATATCCGGGCAATCATTTCAAGGAACATTTAATCCCCTTTATCAAAGGCGGGTTGCAGCTTCCGGGAGCCACCAGGACCGCGGCTGCCGTTATGACTTCCTATTCTATCGGAATCGCCGGTAACGGGAGTCCCATCGGTTCGGGGCGGGTCGGCACTGCGTATGATCATGTGAAAATGGATCTGCTCCGCAAGGATCAGAACTTTGACGGCGTTGTCTGCACGGACTGGAGTGTAACCAGAACGACGGGCTGGGGCGTTGAAAACAATACCGAAGTTGAGCGTCACTATAAAATCCTGATGGCGGGCTCCGATATGTTCGGCGGAAATAATGATGTGAAACCGGTGATCGAAGCGTATCGGATGATGGAGTATAATTTCGGAAAAGAATGGGCGCGCCGGCGTTTTGAAAAATCAGCGGTCCGGATTTTGAAGCTCATGTTGGCGCCGGGATTATTTGAAAATCCATACCTCGATCTGGATCATTCATTAAAAGTCGTCGGCAATCAAGCAAAAAGGGCTGCCGGATATCAGGCCCAGCTTAGCTCCATTGTAATGGTTAAGAATTCGAATCATCTCATTCAGGCGGCGGACGGCTCGGCGGCAAAGAAAAAGGTGTATATTCCAATGACCTTTACCGATTCCATACCGGGCATGTTTAACTCGAAAACAGAACCGGTATGGAGTGAGACCATTTCCATTGAAATTGCCAAAAAATATTTCAGAGAAGTGATCACCGATATTCCGATCAAGGATGCCAATGGAAAGATTAGCGGATATCAAACCCCGGATCTTTCCGATGTGGACCTCGTACTTGTCGGCATGCACAGTCCCAATAACGGCACCAACTTTTCCTATGCGGGGCTTAAAACCGATAAGGACGGCAACAGGACGTTCTATCCGCTGTCGCTCCAATATTCGACGTATACCGCGACAGAGGGACGAAAAAAATCGATCGCCGGGGATCTACTGAAAGACGGCCAACTAGAGAACCGTTCTTATAACGGGCAGCAATCCAATGTTTATAATTCCTATAATCTGACCGCTTTCCTGAATGCGAAACGGGCGGTCGAAAAGACTCACCGGAATATTCCGATGATAGCTTGTGTCAAAGCCAGCAATCCCTTATGCTTCGGAGAATTTGAACCGTTTTGCGGCGCGATCGTCATCGGCTTTTCAGTCAGCGACGCCGCTTTGCTCGATGTGGTAACCGGGAAATTCGAACCGCGGGGATTACTGCCGATGCAAATGCCGCAAGACATGGCGGCGGTTGAAAAACAGCTTGAGGACGTGGGGCATGACCTGAAATGTTATACGGATGCGCACGGAAACGTATATGACTTTGCGTTTGGTCTCAATTATCAAGGCATTATCCAGGATAAGCGGGTAGCCAAATATAAAAATGACGCGCGCTAAAGGACGCTGAATAAGCGCTTTTCCAAACACGGCGGGGAACGCTGAAGCTAGGCAAGCCTTTTTCGTTCCCTTCCGTTTTTTAAAAGCAAGGGATAAATCGAACTCACCCCCTAGCGACTTTTGGTGGATTTTGATTGACCCTACCCGCCCCCTCTCTTTCTGACAAGACAGGCCTGGTAAATCGCCTAAAAAGAGAGGGGGACCCAAAGGGTGAGTTCAGTCCGAAAATTTCAGCTTCAATTTCCGTAGTTATCATTTTTAGACATGGCTCCGTTGAGTATCATACGCTAATTCATTTGCTGAGCTAACATGATAATCAGTATCCTTTTTCTAATGATATCACGCTTGATCGCACTCATCGCAGTTACGATAGTTGAGTCAATAACTAAAATGAATGATAGGCGGAGGAAAAAACGACATGACCTGGCAGACTGTAACTGTCACCAATCAAACGGGGCTTCATGCCCGGCCGGCTTCCTTATTCATTAATGCCGCGGCGGCGTTTCGGTCGAAGATCACCGTCACCAAGAACGACCGGAGCGGTTCGGCCAAGTCCTTGCTCGGCATCCTGGCATTGGGCATCAGCAAAGGCAGCGAGATTACCATCACCGCCGAAGGAGAAGATGAAGCGGAAGCGGTCGCGGCCCTGGTCCAATTGGTGGAATCCAAATTCGGCGAGCAATGAACCGCTTTCAGCCCAGTGAAAGGATGACAGACATGAAGAAGGGCATTCCGGCTTCGCCGGGTTATGCGATTGGCACGGCATTCTTAAAAAAAGAGGCGGCGATCCGTATTGGTGAGGAAACGGCGGTCGATATCGCGGCAGAACAAGCGAAGTTCAAGGCGGCGATCGAAACGGCCGGAATCCAGTTGGCAGAGTTGCGCGAAAAAGCCCGGCTGGAGATGGGCGAAGCCGCTGCCGCCATTTTGGACAGCCAACTGCTTTTCCTGGACGATCCCGAACTCACCGGAGCCGCCGCCCGAAGAATCGAGATGAATCAGATTAGCGCGGCCCGAGCGGTGCGGGATATCGTCGCGGAGTATGTCGCGGTGTTTGCGGGTTTGGAAGATGAATACCTGCGCGAGCGGGCGGCGGATCTGCGCGACATCGGCGCGCGGCTGCTGGCCAACCTGACCGGGACGGGCGATGACGGATTCGCCGGCTTGCCGGAGCAGGCGATCGTCGTGGCCCGGGATCTGACGCCGTCCGATACCGCGCAGCTGGACAAGGCGAAAGTGATCGCCTTGGTGACCGATGGCGGCGGGCCGACCGCTCACAGCGCGATTATGGCCAGAACCCTGGAGATTCCGGCCGTGGTCGGCCTGGGGGACATCACCGCGACGATCCGGAGCGGCGACACCCTGATCGTCGACGGCTGCGCCGGAGCGGTCCTGGTGAATCCCGATCCTCCAGCCCTGGCCATGTATCGGGGGAAGAAAGCCGGATTCGAGGCGGAACGGGAGCAGCTGAAGGCGCTGGCCGGCGCGCCGGCGGTCACCAAAGCGGGGAAACCGATCATTCTGGCGGCTAACATCGGTAAGCCGGAGGATGCCGGGCAGGCGATCGCCAATGGCGCCGAAGCCATTGGCCTGTTCCGGACGGAATTTTTATACATGGACCGCGCCAGCCTGCCCGGAGAGGAGGAGCAGTATCGGGCTTACCGGCAGGTGGCCGAGCAGATGGCCGGCAAGCCGGTGGTGATTCGGACCTTGGATATCGGCGGAGATAAACACCTGCCTTACCTGCCGCTGCCGGAAGAGTTGAATCCCTTTCTGGGGTTCCGCGCCATCCGCTTGTGCCTGGAACGAAAAGATATCTTCCGGAGCCAGCTCCGGGCGATCCTGCGAGCCTCCGCCCATGGAGATATCCAGCTCATGTTCCCGATGATCGGCGCCATGGCCGAGCTCCGGGCGGCCCAAGAGTTCCTGAGGCAATGCATGGACGAGTTGCAAGCCGAGGGGATTCCCTTCAATGAACGGATCGCGATTGGAATGATGATCGAGATCCCGGCGGCGGCGGTCATGGCGGATGAATTCGCGAGACAAGTCGACTTCTTCAGCATCGGCACCAACGACCTGATCCAGTATACGCTGGCGGCGGACCGGACCAATGAAAAAGTGTCTCATCTCTACGATCCGATGCATCCGGCGGTTTGGCGGTTGATCCGGACGACGATCGAAGCGGCGCACCGGGAAGGGATCTGGTGCGGCATGTGCGGCGAGCTGGCCGGCGATCCCCAGGCCATCCCGGCCCTGCTCGAATACGGGCTGGATGAGTTTTCGATGAACCCCGGCGCGATCCTGGCGGCCAAGAAGATCATCATCAACAGTTAAGAATTGGACAGGAGCAAACCATGGGCTATCGATTGATCTGTATTGATATGGACGGTACGCTTTTCAATAGCCAACGGCGGATCACCGAAACGACCCGGGCGAGTTTGAGGCAGGTCCGCGACCTTGGTGTCCATGTGGTCATCAGCACCGGCCGGACCTATGCCGACGCCGCCTATTATGCGGAACTGATCGGGACCGAGTCGGTGGTCATCGCGGCCAACGGGGCTTATATCCGTGAAAAAGGCGGCGGGAAAGTCATCTACCAACAGGCGCTGACCGAGCCCCTGATCCGGATGATCTTGGAAATCTGTGACCGGTATCGAGCCTCTTTCAGTTTGTACACTCCGTGGAAAGAGTATTATCGCGACACCTTTCCGCGGCTCCTCCGGGGCCTCTTTAGGCTGCCGCGGCGAAGGCGGGGGCAAATAAGGATCGCCGCCAGGGAAGCCGTGAGCACCCGCGAACAATGGGCGAGCGTCATCAGCCGCGAACAGGACCAACTGCTGAAGTGCGTCATCTTCCACCGGAACCAGGCCAAGCTGCGCCGGATCCGCGATGAACTGGCGCGGACCGGCGGCTTGGAAGTGGCCAGTTCGGGTTGGGACAATATCGAGCTGACCTGCCAAGGCGTTTCCAAAGGCCATGGCGTGGCGCTCCTGGCGCGGTATTACAACTTGCGGCAAGAAGAGATCATGGCCATCGGCGACGGCGAGAATGACTTGGCGATGATCCAATACGCCGGCTTGGGAGTGGCCATGGGCAATGCCAGCGCTATCGTCAAGGGACAGGCCGATTACATCACCGATACCAACGACCGGGACGGCGTCGCCAAGGCGATCCAGCGGTTCGTGCTCGATGGCCCGCCGCCCGGCGCCTCGGCGCCCGGCTAAAGACCGGCCCTCGCTCAGCAATGAGGGGAAGCCGTAAACCACAAAAAATGTTTACTGAGTATCAAGTTAGCTCCGCTCACTCACGGAAGAGATTGAAGGATAAGTCATGAAGTCTATGGTCCTAACCCTCGGCCCTTTGCGACTGATGTCCGTCCTTGGAAGCCGCAAGCTTAAGCTATCCTGGCTCTGGCTTCCCGAATCGGGCAATGTCATCAAGCGATAATACCATATTATGGAATGAAACATTGTCCGCCCAGTACACGAGGATGAATACGAAAAAAGTCTAAGATGCCTAAAAACGACCTCACCCCGGCCCTCTCCGACGATGGGACTCAAAGAAGCGGATGCAGCGGAGAGGGATGACGGAGCTTGAAACTTGGGTCTCTTGAAAGCTTCAGCAAATGGCCTAAAAAATAGACCCGAGTTTTGGGCGATTCACCTCTCCCCGTCGAGTACTCTTCTTCGAATCGGCATCGCCGGGGACCAGAACCAGGACGGTTCAAGTTCCGACGCCCAGGATGGGCTACGTCGGAAGAGGCCGGGAGAGAGGTCGCTTTTGGAGTTCGCAGCTTGTCATGAAATACATTTCCATTTTATCCCACGATAGCTTGACGACATTGCCCGAATCGGGGAAGGGGAACCACCGGGATCCGGGGCCCAAAAGCCTTTGGGCTGCGAAGAATGATGGTTACTCTCCCCGATTCGGGGAGAGCCAAGAGAGAGGAGGCGGGCTAGACTTAATCTCTATCACGCTTACGGACTTCTTGCGGAGCTAACTTGATAATCATCAAATGTTTTTATGGAATCCGCATGAAGTGCGGATTTCTTTTCATGATAAGAGAAAAAACTGCTCTGATACTCCTTTTGGGTCAGCCTCGTGTTGATTGCCCATTTTTTCAGGTGAGCTTGGTGCATTGGGGAAGGGAGCACATCCCCGGAAGACTGCCGTTCCTTTTCTCCAGGGATGAACCATGAGGAAGCTTCCCGGAACCTTGGGGAAGCTTCCTCATGGCTTGTCGATGCTTCCCGAAGGATTCGTCCTCTTTCCCGGAGGTTCGGGGAAGCATCCCGAAGGATTGGTCCTTCATCCCGGAACCTCCGGGACGGTTCCCGAAGGCTTCGGGATGCTAGGATGATCCTTCGGGAAGAAAGGATCGAAGGATCCTCTGAAAGGATCATAGCATCCCTTACAAGGATGAAAACCATCCCTTACACGGATCATGGCATCCCTTACAAGGATCGAAGGATCCTATGAAAGGATCGAGGCATCCCTAACAAGGATGGCTCTCATCCTAACAAGGATGAAGAATATCCTAGTTGGACGAAAGACCATACCTTACATGAGGGGTGATGGACTGATATATTAGGGGGCCGGGATGGGAGGACGGAGGGTTGGGGAAAGAGAACGGAGGCGGCGGGGAATAATACCGGAGAGTGAACTCAAGGTATCAATTTGGTCAAATCAATTCACTCCTCCGGAATCAAATCCTTCATCGATACTTCAAGCGCTTCGGCCAGTTTTTGGATGTTTTCCAGCGAAATATTCCTTTCGCCGCGTTCCACCGAACTGACATACGTCCGGTGAAGACCGCACCGAAACGCTAATTCTTCTTGAGAAATTTTTTGGGCGCCCCTGATTTTTCTTAGGTTTTTCCCGAATAATTTTCTGATATCCTCGGCCAAAAAATTTCACTTCCTAAATTCTGTATATTTATTGACTCAACTTTCGCAGTTCAAATTTACCAATAAACCTTTGAAATAATAGGTATAGCATCATGACAAGAAGTCATCTTGACATATAAAAATAAGAAATTGGACTTCCGTATAAAAAAATAAGCAAATGATTTAAGCGACTGAGGGTCGATGGGGACTATTCCTGCCCCAACACCATCGGCTTTTATTGCCCTCCTGGCAAAGCCGATTTTTTGGACTTCCATGTCCTGACCCCAGGACCAAAGGGTGTAGTGGGACACCCTTTGGAATCCGCCCAGTTGGATTCGGCCTTTTCCATCCGTGGGGACTCATCTTTAGGGCGTCCTGCCCCTGAGAACCGAGGTTCCAACACCTCCTCATTCATCCGGGGTTCTAGCATGCCGCCGCCATCCCTGGCATTCTGTCTGGCAACTAAGTGTAGGCTTCCGCTGACGACCGCAGTTTTTCATCCTCTATGCAACGACATGATCTTCAATCACATGATTTGCGAAAAAACGGTAAAGCGTTCGTTATTTTCGCAAATCATATACACTAGGGATTCATGTCGTTGCATTGGGAAAAGATGCGTCGTCCGCCTTCATCCTTGAAGGCGGTTGCTGTTTCGGAAGATAAGGTTTCTATAAGTAATTCCTTACGGTTTGTTGTTTTGGGCAGTTCCAACAGTATTAATGATAACTGACAAGATATTCAAACAAATTTGGAAAGAACAACGTCTTTCGTTGAAAGATATTGGATTACGGTTTCCCAAGCCAGGGTAGGATGTTCGACTCATCTCGGGGCCACCAAAAGAACAACCAGCGTAATGCTGATTGTTCTTCTTTGAACGATAAACCTGGTTAGATTACCGCTCATTCGTTTAAATTATTGATAAACTCCTCAATATCCTTCAATTTAAACCTTACCGTCCCTTTTCTCCCCTCGCCCAGCTTTAATGAAGGAATTTTTCCTGCTTTCACCCATCGGTTTAAAGTGGCGCGGCTGATCTTTAAAATTTTCATAACCTCTGCGGCGGTGATCAGTTCATCCAAAATGAGTTCACTCCTTTATCAGTTAAATAGTATCAAGATGATTTTTATCCGTCAATATGTCTCATTATGTGTTGACTTTTAATAATCCAAGATGATACAATATGATACATAAAGATTCATTTATTTTTCCTTCATCCTTAATTTTTTAGCATCATGCAAATGTTTTCGATCGCAGCAATTTTTAACCTATAACAAACGTAACTGGAAATGCCGAATAGCTTGAAATGAACCGGAGGTTGAGTTAGCCTGATCACCATCCGGATTGGAGGTTCTCGCTATGTTGACCAGCGACAGCAAAGAAATTTATGAATTGATCTTCGACCGGATTTATAAAATTAACGAAGAGATCCTGCCGCGCGACGGGGAATACCGGGAATGGGGCCAAAAACAGCGGTCGCTGCTGGATCAACTCTGCGCCAGGATGAACCCAGAGATCGGGGATTGTTGGATGAATTTGACGTCAGCCGGACCATGCAAATGAATCGGCGAGATGAATTGCTCTATAGCCGGGGATTGATGGACGGGATCCTGTTGGGCTGGTGGATCGACCGGATCCGCCGGGGCGAGGAGATTGTGCTGCCGTGATAACTCATTTCTTTCAGGGGAGGAGCGGCTTGGCATTCCAGAAGAATTAATTTCGCAAGAAACTTTCCTGCCTATGGGCGGGAATTTTTTTATAAGTCTCGTTACGTGAAATTTAAATGGAGAAGGGATGCCCGTTTAGAGGGAAAACGCGGTGAGCGGTTTCGTTGGTTTTTAATTTCCAAAATCTGATTATCAAGTTAACTTGAGTAGACGGAGAGATAAATCGAACTCACCCCCCAGTTACTTTTGGGACTTTTGATTGGCTTCTACTTCCCCCCTCTCTTTCTGACAAGACAGGCCTGGTAAATCGCCTAAAAAGAGAGGGGGACCGAGGGGGTGAGTTCTGTCCTAAAATTTCAGTTTAAATTCCGTGTATCATTTTTAGACATAGCCCCGTTGAGTTTCCCAAATTCCTAAGGAACTTTAAAGGATAAATAATAAATTTCCAGAATCTATCATTCAATCACAATAATTCCAATTATTGATGAAACGATACAGTTCTGGAGGGATCAAGCAATGCGCGCAGTCAAGTTCGTGGTTCTCGGGATGATTCTTTGTCTGGTCTTAACTTTTAGCTTTTCACGGACAGTCTTGGCAGAAGATAGTTCCTCTGACACGGCGAGCGCTCAATCAACGGGTGAAGTCGCCGCGCGCTCGGTGGTTACTCCCACCGAATATGGCGCGGCCGCCGAGGACGACCTGGAGAAGTTGAAAAACTCCAAGGAACAATTCAAAGAAGTCGATCCCACCGGAGCCTTTCAATACCAGTATCCGCTCAACCTGCCGCCGGGCGCCAACGGCATGAATCCCACGCTTAAACTATTTTATAACTCGAACAGCCCCAACGGGATGCTCGGCATCGGCTGGATGCTCTGGGGGATCGCCGAGATCAAGCGGGATTACTCGTATCCGGTCAATTATAACGATACCGACCATTTCATGTACAACGGCGAAAAACTGGTCAAAGATTCAGCCGGAAAATATCACACCGCGAAGGAAAGCTATGCGCGAATCGAATACAAGAATCCGAACACCGGCACATCGTACTGGGTCGTCACCCAGAAGAACGGGACCAAAATGTACTTCGGCTATCAGGCCCTGGAGCACTCTTCCCCGAGCGCCGGCGGCCGGATCGAGGGCATCGGCGTTTCGGGGACTGATAAGACGATCGTCTGGTCGTTAAGCAAAGTGGTTGATTTGCAAGGGAATTATTATGTTTTGGAATATAATTTAGATGCAACTAACGGTGATTTCTATCCCGTACGGGTTACATATACCAAAAACGAGAAATATTCTTTGACGGCTTGTAAAACCATTGAGTTCCTATATGAAACAAGAAACGATCATTACACCACATATTCTCCCACCAAGATTGATACGGATAAAAGACTGAAATGGATATCAATCAAAATGGGCGGCAATCTCCTTCGAAAGTATCGTCTGGACTACGAACAGGTTTCCTCGGGTTGCAGTCGATTGGTGAGCATAACGGAATACGGAAACGACGGGAATATTCCTTCATATAAAACAACCGATTTGCCTTGCGTAATTGATAATTTTATTGCTACCGGCAAAGCTTTGCCTCCAGTAAGGTTTGAGTGGCAAAATAACGAGAGTGGCTGGGATGATACCGCTTTTGGCCTCGGAACTCAACTTGGTTACTGGAAAGGGTATGATGGAGCAAGTAGTCAAAGTTTTCATTTTCCTGGAGATTTCAATGGAGATGGTAAGACTGATTTTATGTATTGGGAATCGGAAAAAGGTTGGCGCGTACTGTTAAGTACGGGAAGTGGTTGGGAGGATAAATTCTTTGGACCTGGGACTCAACTAGGCTATTGGGCTGGATACAAAGAAAGGACTTCCCAAAATTTTCATTTTCCTGGAGATTTCAATGGAGATGGTAAGACCGATTTTATGTACTGGGAATCAGGTAAAGGTTGGCGTGCTCTTCTAAGTACAGGTAGTGGATGGGATGACAAATTTTTTGGTCCTGGAACCCAACTTGGCTACTGGAAAGGATATACTGAATCAACAAGCCAGAGTTTTCATTTTACAGGAGATTTCAATGGAGACGGAAAAACCGATCTGATGTACTGGGAATCAGGGAAGGGTTGGCGCGCTCTTTTAAGTACGGGTAGCGGATGGGATGACAAATTTTTTGGTCCTGGAACCCAACTTGGCTACTGGAAAGGATATACTGAATCAACAAGCCAGAGTTTTCATTTTACAGGAGATTTCAATGGAGACGGCAAAACCGATCTGATGTACTGGGAATCAGCCAAGGGTTGGCGTGCTCTTCTAAGTACGGGAAGTGGCTGGGATGACAAATTTTTTGGTCCTGGAACCCAACTTGGTTACTGGAAAGGATATACTGAATCAACAAGCCAGAGTTTTCATTTTACAGGAGATTTCAATGGAGACGGAAAAACCGATCTGATGTACTGGGAATCAGCCAAGGGGTGGCGTGCTCTTTTAAGTACGGGTAGCGGATGGGATGACAAATTTTTTGGTTCTGGAACCCAACTTGGTTACTGGAAAGGATATACTGAATCAGCAAACCAGAGTTTTCATTTTACAGGAGATTTCAATGGAGACGGCAAAACCGATCTGATGTACTGGGAATCAGCCAAGGGTTGGCGTGCTCTTCTAAGTACGGGTAGCGGATGGGACGATCAGTTTTTTGGCCCCGGAATTCAGTTGGGCTATTGGAATGGATATAATGGAACGAGTAGTCAAAGTTTTCAATTCCCCAGTGATTTTAATGGGGATGGTAAAACCGACTTTATGTATTGGGTTCCAGGCAGCGGATGGTGGGCGTTATTAAATAACAAGGCTACTGTCTCCGATTTACTCTTTAATTTCGACTGTTCCGCGGAAGATTCTGGGCTCCATAATTTGTTTAGTCTATATTTATCCACAAATCAGCCCGTTTATGGAACATATAGCTATGGCGCGATTGGAAAAGTAAGCTCAAAATGGCTCAATAACATCAATGATGTTAAGAGAAACTCTTATTCTGTGCAAGTGAAATATGTTGTCAAGTTTGGGGACCGAAAGGATGAAAATAAATCAACGCCATATTTTCGAGTAAAATTGTCCGATGGACAACAATTGGTCAACCAATCGTTCATTAATGAAATCCGAAGCGGCACATTTGTTATTCCAGCGAATGATTATGTTATTGTAGAATGGGAATCCGGACATCGAGAAAATGAACATACGCTTCATCATGATGAACAAATCGGTTATGTGGGAAGCTATAGTTTGGCATTTGATGATAATTCTGGAGGAGATTTCTCAACTTCTTACGTTTTGAAAACAATCCAAAACGGTCAGGGCGGTACCACAAGTATTTCGTATCTTCCCTTATCCCAGATCCCCGGCGCGGTTCAACCCAATAGCAGCCAATACCCGAACATCGCCAACTCCAGCGCCACTCCGGTAGTTCGCGAAATCACTTACGACGATGGCCTATCTCACGTCATCAAATATCGCTACGATTACTCCAACGGCATGATCCATACCGGCCCCACCTACGAACGGGCGAACCTCGGCTTCGCCTGGATCGAGAGGACCGACCAAAACACCGGCAGCTCGGTCCGGACCTACTACCGCCAGGACGACCTCGATCTCCGGCTAATGGTCGATAAAGAAGAAGTCTACGGCTCCAACCGCGCGCTCTATCTGAAAAAGCAGTATCAGTACGACAAGCGGGTGACCGTCGACAACGCGGCCGACCTGACCAGTCCCGGCGCCAAATTCATCTACGTCGCCGACGAATACGCCGATAACCATAACGGCGAATCCGGCGATCCGGTCACCTACCGGATCCACTACAGCTACGACGATTACGGCAACCTCCGGCAAACGATCAACTACGGCGACACCGCCGTGGCGACGGACGACCGGCAATCCGACATGACCTATGACTATATCGCCGCGCAGAATCTATCCCTGCTCAAAAGCGAGCAGCAAAGCGGCTATCTGTTGAGCGGCCAGAAGGGACTCATCGCCCAAACCGACTATGCCTATAACTCAAGTTACCTGTTGGATACCAAAACCTCCTATAACGGCAGCCAGAAAATCATCAACCGCTATGAATACGATCCCTACGGCAACGTCACCGCCCTCACCGACGGCCGGGGCCACCGGACCACCTTCCAGTACGATAGCAACTACGCCAGTTATCTCCGCTACCGGACCAATCCCTTGGGCCAGACGGAGGAGACGCGCTACGACAGCCTAATGAACCCCATTGCCACCGTGGATGCCAACGGCAGCGCCTGGCAGATCACCTATGACGGATTCTCCAGAGTCAAGAGCCGGATCTCCCCCGGCGACGACGCGGCCAATCCCACGCAGCGGATCAGCTATCCCGACGAATTCCCCGACAGCGCCGGAAAGCCCCTCTTCCCCAACCGGCAGCGGATCGAAAAGAAGCTCGGCAACGGCAACTATCTGGAGTACAATACCTACTCCGACGGACTGGAGCGGCCGGTCCAATCCAAGATCGAAGCCAAAAACGGCTGGGTCACCATGGATTACGCCTATGACAACAGCGGCCGGAAGCGCCAAACCTCCGTGCCCTACTTTACCTCCGGCGCCGCCTACTCGGCCCCGGATCCCAGCGTCAAAAGCACCGTATGGACCTATGACCCCATCGACCGGGTAAGCGCTTCCAAGAACCCGGATGGCACCGTCATCCAAACCCTGTACGGCAAACAGGAAATCAAAACGGTGGATGAGAATCTCTACCTCACCAGTAAACTGATCATCGGAAACACCGAATCCAGCCTGAAATTCACCGGAACCTACCCGGGCGCCTCCGAATACTCCCGGACCGCCAAAACCACCTGGGGCGACGCCGTCCAGACCGTCGACCCCAATGGAAATCGTTTCCTCGACCGGCTGGACATGTTGGGCCGAAAAGTCGGCAGCACCGACCCGGTGAGCGGAACCTGGAGCTACAGCTATGACGAGAATCACAACCTGACCTCATGGACCGACGCCAAAAACCAGTTGGTCCGGCTGGAATACGACGCCTTGAACCGCGTCACCAAAAAGATCTATCCGAACGGCAGCACAGTGAATTTCTATTACGACGAAACCGGCTACGGCTACTCCAAAGGCCGGCTGACCCGGGCCGTCTATCCGGGCGGCGAGGAACGGTACACTTACGACAGCCGCGGCCGGCAGACCGCCGTAACCCAGATCATCGACGGCCAGAGCCGGACCAAGCGCCTGACCTATAACTCCCTGGACCAGATCGTCACCCTCACCTATCCCGACGGCGAAGTGGCAACCTACAGTTACGATGCAGGCGGCAAAATCACCGGCTTGAGCGGCGCCAGCGCCTATGTCTCGGCCCTGGAGTATACCGCCTTGGGCAAGACCGGCAGCCTCACCTATGGCAATGGCGTCCAAACCAGCTACGATTACTACGACACGGCCGGCAAAATCGACAGTTCCGCCGGAACGCCCTACAGCTTCCTACTCAAGCAGATCCGGGTCACGAGGGCCGGGAGCGACCTGTTGAGCCTGGGCTACGAATACGACAAGACCGGCAATGTCAAGCTCAAGAAAGACAATCTCAACGGCACCCTCAGCGAGAGCTACGGCTACGACGAGCTGAACCGGCTCACCAGCGCCAGCTCCGGACTGTCCGGCAGCAAGACGTTCCGTTACGATAAGCTCGATAACATCCTGCAGAAAGATTCCCGGAGCTATCAATACGGCGCCGCCAAACCGTACACCCTGGCCAGCGACGGCAGATACTCCTACAGCCACGACGCCAACGGCAATATGACGGCCCGCAGCGACGGCCGGAGTATCAATTGGGATTACGAAAACCGGGTAACTTCTATTTCCGATGGCGGAACCTACGCCTACAACTTCCAGGGGCAACGGCTCAAGAAAGCCGACGCCAATGGGGTGACCCGGTATTACTTCTTCCCGGAGTATGAGGAGGAGTATCAGGCAGGAGTCAAGACCAAAACGGTGAAGTATTACTTCGTCCGGAGCGACCGGGTGGCGGAGCGGTCATCGGCCGAAGGGGTGCGATATTATCATAAGGACCACCTCGGCTCCTCGACGCTGATCACCGACGCCAATGGAAACGCGGTCTTGAAAACCACCTATGCGCCGTATGGCAGCGAGACCTCTTCGCAAGGGTCGGCGGCGGTGGCCTATACGTTCACTGATAAGGAGAAGGACAACACCGGGTTTATCTACTTCGGGGCGAGGTTCTATGACCCGGAAGTGGGAAGGTTTATTTCGGCGGATCCGGCCGAGGATGGGGCGAATTGGTATGCGTATTGTAACGATAATCCGGTGAGGTTTGTGGATCCGTGGGGGTTGGACGTGGGAGTACCTGGTGTAATTAGTGGGCATGGGGAAACCAGTGGATATAATGTATCTGAAACCGTGACACATCATTCCGATGGAAGTTTTACAGTGGACTACCATTCTACTTCAAATAATGGTAGTCAAAGTCATTCTTCATATTCATTTAATTCTAATGGGAATCTAATAAATGGGAGTAGCAGTAGTAATGATAGAATAGCCAATGTAATGGGTAATGTTCTTCCGGGTTCTGCTTCATATGGAAATGCAATTAACAGTTTTGAAAATGGGGATTATCTTGGCGCAATTGGTTGGACAGCAAATGGAGTTGCAGAAGAATTTACTTTTCTCAGCGGAATAGGTGCTTTAGGAAAATTAGGTTCTTCATTAGTTAAAAAAGGAACAGAGTCAATATCAAAAATTGGAACAGAATTAAAATTTGATTTACAGTTTTTCTCAAAATCCGACATAAAACAAGTAAATTCAGTGGCTAAAGAATTTAAAATGTCACCTGAAGTACGAAGACAATTTGGTGACTATGTTGAATCTCTAAAAGATATAGTCCCAAATAATAAAAACTTTTCATATGCAGAGCTAAGAGATATTGCAAAAGAATTTTTAGGGAAGTGAAAAAATGACTTATACAGGCAGTTGTAGTTTGATTATCAGAGGAACTAAATTAGAGTTTGATGAAATAAAAACGGAGCTAAACATAATCCCCTCAAAGGTGGTTAGAAGAGGGGAAACAATAAGTAAAATTATTCCTAAAAGTGAATATGATATTTGGATTTATGAAGTAAAGTTCAGAGATAATGAAGAAGTAAATGAAACTTTAGAACCTTTATTATCAAATCTTTTATCGTCAAAACAATTCTTGCAAAATTTATCCAGTAGTTTCGACGTTGTGCTAAAATGTTATGTTCAATCCGATTTAGCACAAATAAATTTTGAGTTCAGCCCCAAAGTTATTTCATATCTAGCTGAAATAAAATTAAGGCTTGAGGTTTCCATTTTTTCATGGGGCGGGGTCGAAGATAGGTAATTCTATCTGAAGTGAAAGTAGTGGTAGTAGAGGGAGGAGCAATAGCAGTAAATATCGGTTCTTTTTCTACACATAACAGTTTCTTGGACGGTGCATTTTTAAAATTGTAGTTGAGAAAAGTTAAACCATTTGAGACAAAGAGGGAATGTTAGTGAAATATGCTGTCGATTTGTCAAAAATTAAATGAATTTAGGTGTACTAATGACTAATTTCAGAGAATTATTTACAAATGAAGAAATAGAAGAAATTAATGTTGGCAAAGAATTTTGTCAAGCAATGAGTGTAGAGGGTAAACCTGTGGTATGTTTTGATGTACTTGCAGATATTATTAATGAGAATGTCAAATTGAGAGATTTGTCGAGAGAAGAACTACTAACTGTTTATGAACAATTTAAGGAATTTAATGAAATGTGGCAGGACATGGAGATTCTTGATGGAAGAACTTTAGAGAAAATCAAACCAAAAGTAAAAAAAATAATCAAAGAAGAACTTGATTCTCGACGGGATTAGATAACAACCAGGGCCCAAACCGGCCCTGGCCTTTTCATGAAGAGACCTATCCTCCGCTCCCTGGCAAGGAAGGAGAGTCGTAGGTTTGGGAGACGTGTGGTATAATACAAATATTGGAATTGGTTGCGACCGGGATGATTCAAGAGCTCTGTCGTCTACGAAGTGGTGGATAATTAATTTTGATAAGCAATATGGTATAGTTCCCAATGAATCAATTGAAACACACGTGTTCGTATGTTATCTCTCCTTCCTTGCCAGGGAAGGAGAGGAGGATAGGTCCTTTATCGCACCGTATGGCAGCGAGACTTCTTCACAAGGGTCGGCGGCGGTGGCCTATACGTTCACCGATAAGGAGAAGGACAACACCGGGTTCATCTACTTCGGGGCGAGGTTCTATGACCCGGAAGTGGGAAGGTTTATTTCGGCGGATCCGGCCGAGGATGGGGCGAATTGGTATGCGTATTGTAATGATAACCCGGTGAGGTTTGTGGATCCGGATGGGCTGAGAGTCGGCGATAACGATAACGGCGGCTGGGATGGCAGTGGTTATGATGGCGATAGCGAGAGTACCAGTTACAGAAATAACGGCTATCAATATGGTGGAAATAGTGGCAGTAGTGGCGGTTCTGGTAGTCATAGTTCTAGTAGTAGTAATGATAGAATAGCTAACATAATGGGTAATGTTCTTCCGGGTTCTGCTTCATATGGAAATGCGATTAACAGTTTTCAAAATGGAGATTATCTTGACGCCCTTGGTTGGACATTTGCGGGAGCAGCTGAAGAATTTGCGTTTTTATGTAGTTTTGGGCAATTTGGTTCAGTTAGAAAAGGTTTAAGTAGTATTGCTAGAGTTGTAGATACTGAACTTGTTGGTCTTAACTTTACCAAAACAGCTGCAATACGAATGGAAAATCCAGACAGGGCTGTTCCTGTTCAGACGCTAATGGATGCAATAAAATCTACAAAAGGGCTTCCAGATCCTCAAAAGTCCAGCGCTTTAATGCATTACACGACAATGACCAAAAATGGACAGTTATACAATTTAGAGGTTCTTTACAATAAGGCAACTAATACAGTATACCATTTTATGTATACTAGAGACGCAATTGGACCTTTACCAAGAATAAAGTGACAGGAGAGGAAACATATGCAATCAAAAGAACGGCTTTATCATTTGATAAGATTATTAGTTAAAAATCAATGTGAAATCAAATCTTTCTGCAATGATTTCACTGATTTGTATAATCTCGAAATAGATTATCAAACACTAACTAGAGAAGAACAGATGAAGTTTAAAGAGTTGGCCATGATTACAAGCAGGTTTTCTCCTTTTGAAGATGATTTGCTGAATTATGATTGTTATTATAGTGAACAACAAATTAGGGATAAAGTTCAGGAAGTTATAAAACAACTAAATATCCAAGTAGGATGAACGGAAAGTGGGAAACCAGGGTCCAAACCGGCCCTGGTCTTTTCATGAAGAGACCTATCCTCCGCTCCTTCCCTGGCAAGGAAGGAGAGTCGTAGGTTTGGGAGACGTGTGGTATAATACAAATATTGGAATTGGTTGCGGCCGGGATAAGGAGGTAGTGAGATTGGAAAAGCTCATTCGCGGTCAGAAGATCAATCCTGTAAAATTGGGGATGGCTAAGGAGCTGCGGCGGAATATGACCGAGGAAGAGAAGCGGCTTTGGGTCAAGCTTAAAAAGTACGATTTACGTTCCAATTGGCGTAGGAATTGCAACAGCAATTAGTAGTATTTTTTTGATTTTGGACTGTATTATTTTACAATTCAAGCCATTAGGACGTAAGGCAAATATTTTAGCTTGGGATCGAATTTCGACAACAATGATAGTTATCGAGGACTCGAAACTACCTAAGGAGTCAAACTTATGAATAAAAAAATTAAAGATTATGGCTGGATTTTTATAGCAATAATATTCCTGATAGTTCCAATTTTTAATTATCTTCAAGATAAAGTAAATCAAACAGATTCGTTTTTTTGGAATGTTCTATTCTATTTGATAGTAATGATTTTTTATGCTCTTATCATTATGGTGATAATTGGAATCTATGATTCTATGAGTGGAACATTTAAAAATTTATTTCAAAAAAATAGTAATTCGGGAGAAAACCAAAATGATAACGGCGATGAACCAATAGAGAAGAAATCTGATGGAAAAGAGCTTGAAAATAAAGATAGAATTGACTAACTACAATGTGTGAATTGAGAATATACCTTACCGGGTTATCTTCATAATAACAAAATAACTACCTCAATGATTATATCCAACGGTGGGTTAAAAACAAACCAGGGCCTTCAAGATCGGCCCTGGTTTTTGTCAGTTGTTTGGGGACTCTACGGACAGTGTGATATTTAGAGAGTTTAGGCGGTGTTAACATTCTCCGGGTCTCTTCGAGCTAAGTTAATGGATGGGTGCACCTCTTTATATTTCTGGTATTCATCCTGGTTCTGTTTTGGAATAGCCGGAAAGAAGGACGGCAACAAAGCGGCGCCCGTTTCCTTTGGCCCCGACCTTACCCGGCACTATCGCGGACCAATTCGTATGAAACCTATCATTACTACCTTTACCCAGCCATAGCGAGACAAAGATACAAAATTTTTACACTGATCCCCTCGGGCACTATTTTAGAAGGGTAGAAATGAACACCAAAATTCAATATAATGATAAAGGCGCAAGTTATATATATTATGGGAGCGGACCATGAACAGCAAGGAAAAGTTTACGGGGAAGGTCGCGGAGTATGTGAAATACCGCCCGGGTTATCCTCAGGAATTTATCGACTATCTCTTCCGGGACGTCGGACTCGACGGTACTGCCGTGGTCGCCGATATCGGGGCGGGCACCGGGATCCTCACCCGGCAATTGGGAGGGCGCGTCCGGCGAATTTATGCCGTGGAGCCCAATGCGGCGATGCGCGCCGCCTGTGAAGCGCACTGCCGGGACTTGGAGAATGTGGTCACGGTGGATGGCAGCGCCGAGGATACCACCCTGCCGGATCATTCCGTCGATTTTATCACCGTGGCCCAAGCGTTTCATTGGTTCGACCGCGACATGGCTGAGCTCGAATTCCGCCGCATCCTGAAGCCCCATGGCAAGGTGATTCTGGTCTGGAACCGGCGCGCCGCCGACAGTGAGCTGGTCCAAGCGACGGACGCGCTCTTTCAGCGGCTCTGTCCCGACTTTGGAGGCTTCTCGAACGGTCTCGGGACGAGTCCCGAGACCTTCCGCGATTTCTTTCGGAATGGCTCCTGCGAGTACAGGGTGTTCGATAACGACCGGGTCCTGACCCTGGAGAGTTATATCGGCGGCAACCTCTCGGCTTCCTATGCCCCGGCGGCGCAGGACGAAACGCGGGATTTCTTTGTGGCTGCTCTGACCGAGCTGTTTCACCGCTACAGCCGGAACGGGCAACTGCTCCTGCCCAATAAAACTCACTGCTACATCGGCGAGGTCTGAGCGGGGCAGCGTTCCCCGGCGGCACGGCACGAAGCGATGATTGCGGGAGACTCCTGGGAAATCAGGAGTTTTTGGTTGAGAACCCATTGTCAGAATGGACGAATGCAGTCGTCGGCCGGCACAGGAAGACGGTCGCACCTAGGGGTCGGCAGCGGCCATCGATTAACCGCGGGCCACTTTGGGATAACGTTCGATTGAGCCGGTTTTAATTGAAGCCGTGATTTTGCCTTTCATGATACCGAAGGAGCGGCAATGACTCGAACCCCGGATTCCTCAAGCTTCGCAATTTCTTGAACATCGGCTTTATCATCGGTCACCAGCATCCGCAAAGCTTCAAAACCGCAGATTACTTTCAGTCCCAGTTTTCCAATTTTGGAATGATCGGCTAGGGCGATGCATTGCCTGGCGTGCCGGATCATCGTCTGCTTGATAAAGACTTCCTTGGGGTCGGAAATGGTGATTCCCGCCTCTTTTGATAAGCCGTTCGGCGCTAAAAAGAAAATATCTGACCGGATGGATTCTAAAATTTTTGGCGCCATCTCATCCAGAAATGCATAGGTCAATGGATTGTAGTATCCTCCCACCAGGTATAGATTGATTTTTTCAGACTTGGAGAGGATGGAAGCGGCCGCGAAAGAGTTCGTAATCACGGTTAACTCAAGTGGCGATTCGATAATTTTTTGCGCCAGGATAACATTGGTTGAACCTGCGTCCAGCGTAATGATCTGCCCTGAAACCAGGATATGATGGATGACATAATCCGCAATAGCCTCTTTTTCTTTTGTTGATACGGATGTCCGTAACATCACATCCGTATTGTAGGTAGTGTTCGCGGTGGCGATCGCTCCGCCGAACGTTCTTTGAATGAATCCCTGTTCCTCAAGATAGCGTAAATCATTGCGGATTGTAGCCTCGCTGCAATCCAAGATTCGGCAGAATTCAGCGACACTCAATAAATTGTGTGAGATTAACAAATTTCGGATTTGCTCATGACGCTTTTTCCGGCTGTCCTTGGTTTTTTTCATAGGTATTCCTCGCTTTTGCCATCATATCAGCCCGAACCACCAAACATTATCGGTCTCGCTTTAATATTCACTTGAAATTAAAAAATATTTTGATAATATTATATCATATACAATACAATATAACCGAATTTATTATCGAATTCGATAAGATCTTGTTTGATGATCCCCATAGGAACAGGAGGAAAAGCGGAATGATCCTATTAAAAGGAGGAGATTACCTATCTCCCGACGGGATATTTAAAAAGGGCTCGATATTGTTGGAAGGAGAAGCGATCCGCTCCGTTGAGGACTCAATCATCCCTCATGAAGGAGATCAAGTGCACGATATTACGGGAATGAAGGTAATCCCGGGCTTGATCGACATCCACTCTCACGGAGCCGTCGGCATCGACGTCATGTCCGCCGAGCCGGAGGATTTGCTGAAATTAACGAATTTTCTAGCCCAAAACGGAACGACATCGTTTTTGCCTACGACCATCACTTCGACCTGGGAAGAGCTGCGGTCAGCCTTGCCGAAGATTCAAAAAGCAGCGCTGCTTCCGGCGCAGGGGGCTTCCATCGAGGGGATCCATATCGAAGGGCCTTATATTAATCCGCTCCGGAAAGGATGCCATGAGCCAAAGAATATGAGATCCCCTTCATCCAATGACTATGATGAACTCAGAAGCCTGGCGGCGGGATTGAAACTGCATTTTACAGTTGCCCCGGAAATTCGGAATGGCTTAGCGTTTATCGCTCAAGTCAGCGCCGGGGGTGGATCCGTTTCGATCGGTCATAGCGAAGCCGACTTTGAGACGACAATGAAAGCTCTGCAATCCGGGGCCCTGGCTTTCACCCATCTGTTCAACGCCATGAAGGGAATCCACCATCGCGAGCCGGGAGTGGCCGGCGCGGCGCTTTGCAGTAACGCTTATGTGGAGCTGGTTTGCGATGGGGTGCATATTCATCCGGAAATCGTAAAACTAGTCTATAAAGTCAAGGGAAGCGATCGCCTGATACTGGTATCCGATGCGATGCAGGCCACTGGCCTCGGGGATGGGGAATATCAATTCGGCGGTCAGCGTGTGACTGTACAAAACGGGATAGCGCGGAACAGTGACGGTTCGCTCGCCAGCAGCACGCTTACGGTCTTTGCCGCGGTGAAAAAGATGATGACGCTGACCGGAGTATCGTTGGAGAACGCTGTCCGGATGGCTTCATTCAATCCGGCCCGGTTATTAGGAATCGATAACATTGTCGGGAGCATCGAGAAGGGTAAAAGAGCGGATTTGCTGGTGCTTGACGATCGACTCAATCTCGTCGCCGTTTTTTGCAAAGGGAGAAAGTTGATTTGATGAGGCTCGTTATCCGGTGAATAAAAAATGCCGCTGATGATGGAGAGCCGCCGGAATCAAACTCATTGGGGGTTCCGCGGATTGGCGGAGGAAGACCGTTAGGACGGCGGGCGTTACCGGAACCTAAAATCTGAAAAATCGTGACGAATCAGATTCAGAACATTTTACATTCCAATATGTTACAATGGAAGTAAGCATTTCCGGCGCTGCCTTGGACGGCTTGGGGGAAGCGCCGCGCGACGATCCCAATGGAGGTGCGTCCGAATGGCAATCGGCGGATTGGATATCGGCACCACAGGTTGCAAGATCACGGTTTACGACGAGGACGGCAAGTTCCGTTTTCAGTCCTACCGGGAGTATCAAGCCTCGCGCAGCCTGGGCCGGCATGAGCTGGCCCCGGACGATGTCTGGGGGGCGGTTTGCGGGTTGCTGGCTGAGGCTGCCCGGGCGGTCCCGGATATCCGGGTCATCGGGGTGACCTCCTTCGGCGAATCCTTCGTGCTCCTCGACGAGCAGGACCGGCCGCTCCTGCCGGCGCCGCTCTATACCGACCCGCGCGGCGCTTCCGAATGCCAGGCGCTCATCGACCGGCTCGGGGCGGAGACCATCGCCGCGCTCACCGGGGTCAATCCCCATCCGATGTATAGCCTGCCCAAGCTGAAGTGGATCAAGAACCACCGGGCCGCCGCGTACCGGCGGGCCCGGCGGGTGATGCTGTTTCAAGATTACCTCGTCTACCTGCTGACCGGCAGGGCTCAAATTGATTACTCCCTGGCCACCCGGACCATGGCCTTCGACATCCGGGAGCTCCGCTGGAACGAGCGGCTGCTGGAAGCGGCCGGTATTGACCGCTCCTTGCTTTCCCAGCCGGTGCCCTCCGGAACCGCCGCCGGGGTCGTCAGGGAGAGCCTGGCCGCAGCGTTGCACCTGCGCCGGGATACCCTGATCGTCTCCTGCTGCCACGACCAGGTCGCGGCGGCGGTCGGCGCCGGCGTATTCGAGCCGGGCATGGCCATCGACGGCACCGGCACCGTGGAATGCATCACGCCGGTGCTGGAGAGTATTCCCCGCTCGGCCGGGATACGGCAGGGCAGTTACGCGATCGTCCCCCATGCCGTGGCCGGGAAATACGTCTGTTACGCTTTCACCTTCACCGGCGGCGTGCTGCTGAAGTGGTACCGGGACCAATTTGCCCGGTATGAAACGATGTTGGCCAAAGAGCGGGGCCAAAATGTCTATGCCTTCCTGGACGGGCGGATCGGCGAAGGACCCACCGGGATTCTGGTCTTGCCGCACTTCGCGGGCGCGGCGACCCCTTACATGGATCCCGGCTCCAAAGGGGCCATCGTCGGCCTGACCCTGGAGCATTCGGCGGCCGATCTGTACAAAGCCTTGATGGAGGGGGTCACCTATGAGATGCTCCTCAATATCGAGCGGTTGCGACAGGCCGGGATCGACATCCGGATGCTGCGCGCCACCGGCGGCGGCGCGGGCTCCAAAGTATGGCTCCAGATGAAGGCCGATATCTTGAACCTCCCCATCGGGGCCCTGGATACCGGCGAGGCGGGAGCGGTGGGTTCGGTCATGCTCAGCGGCGTGGCCGCCGGAATATTCCCGGACCTGGAGTCCGCGGCCCGGCTGCTCGTCCTGGAGAAGGCCGTCTATCACCCGGACCCGCGCCAGCACCAGGCGTACCAGACGCTCTATGCGCGCTATCGAGAACTCTATGCGGCAGTCCGGCCGCTGGTATAAAAGCGCGTGGTATCCGGCTCGCAGAGCCGTTGGAATCGGCATCGCAACCTCCCCGATTGGTACCAGGGAAACTAACTCATCTTCCCCCCAAAAGCCCTAACCCTCTTGATATCCTGTAGCATCCGGGTCGGACAATGGGTCGCAATGCCATTCCGGCATACCGGGCTTATCTTCTCATCCGCCATTCCGTTACAGCGCGGTTATCTCCTTATAATACCATTATCAATCGCTGTCACAATCCGTCCCTTGAAGGTCCAAATGAGTTGCGACCTGTCTTCTCTGATTCTTTATATTTTCTTTATGTCTGTGACGCGATCTTTTACGCCATTTTGACATCGGAAATGAGTATAATAATAGAATTAGACAAAAACGCGCAAGCCCCGGACCGCCTGTTGATATGGCACCACTGTTTCCGAAGGCGCGCGGGAATGGCTGGAACCGGAATTGGGTGGCATACTACCACTCCAGTGGATCCATCGGCTTTAACGCGTTTTCCAAAATGGCGAGTCATCCATTGCACCCCGGATTCCTAATAACCCGGCGGATTATTTGGTAAACAACCCGGTTGAAAGGGTGTTTTCGATTTGTCAAGGCTTCGACCAGACAAATGGTTTTCTTTCCCGATCGGCGCTATCAGCCTGCGCTGGAAGATCCTCTCCGGTTATCTGGTCATCGCCGGGCTGCTTTTGATCACCGGAGGTTGGGCGATCTATAATTTCATCAAATTAAACCAGGCCATCAAGGACATCATGGTGGCCAGCTACCGGAGCGTGGTGGCGTCGCAGAATATGGTCGAGGCCCTGGAGAAGCAGGACCGGGCCGCTCTGTTATTGCTGTTCGGCGAGTCTCGCGACAGCCTGAAAACGTTCTTGGCCAATCAACAGGATTTCAGCAAATGGTATACCATTGCCGAGGGAAACATCACTTATCGCGGAGAGCCTGAGAGTTTGGCCAGAATTAAGAACGGCTACAGCGCCTATCTGAGATTATTCGAAGATTTCAAAGCCTTGTATCGCGCCGGAGACCCGGCGGCGGCACGCCGTTTTTATCTCACCCGGCTCATGCCGCGGTATCAGCAAGTAAAACGGGCTATTCATCAATTGCTGGATATCAATCAGAACCATATGGTGACAGCGGATGAACGGGCCAAAAAAGATGCCCAGAAAGCCATCTACTCCACGACCCTGGTATCCATTTTGGCCTTGGTTCTGGCGTTGATCTTCGGTTATAAGATTGCGGCGATTATCATTAAGCCGACCTTACGGCTCACCGAGGGGGCCAAACGGATCGGCGAGGGCCAGTTGGATGAGCGGATCGCGGTCGAGACCAGGGACGAGATCGGCCGCCTGGCGGAAGAGTTCAACCGGATGACCGCCAGGCTGAAAGAGTACGACCAAAACAACATTGACCGCTTGATCACTGAAAGAAGGAGAGCCGACGCCATTGTCCGGAGCATCCCCGATCCGTTGATTGTGGTGGATGCCGGATACCGGATCATCGCCCTCAACTCAGCCGCGGAAAAAGTCTTCGGCGTGCAGGAAAAACAGGTCAAAAACGCCCATATCCTGGAGGTAATCAACCACAAAGCGATCTTCGGCATCTTAAAAGAATGCGCCGTCAACCGGCTGCCGGTCAAAGCGAGCGGCATGGAAGCGGCATGGACCTTACAAGTAGGCGATGCGCTCCGATATTACCTGCTGGAGGCGACCCCGGTCGAGGATAAAGAAGGGAACTTGCTGGGGATGGTCGTTTTCATGGGGGATGTCACTCATCTGAAAGAAGTCGACCAGATCAAGTCGGATTTTGTCTCGGCCGCCTCGCACGAGTTCCGGACGCCGCTGACCTCGATCGCCATGAGCGCCGGACTGTTGTTGAACCGGACCGTGGGCGAGGTCAATGGCCGGCAGGAGCAGTTGCTCCAAGTCATCCGGGAGGATTGCAACCGGTTGACCCATCTGGTCAGCGAACTCCTGGATCTGTCGCGGATGGAGTCGGGAAAACTGGAGCTGGCCAAAGAGCCCAGCCGGTTGGCAGATATCGTCGCAGCCTCGCTCCGGCCGTTACAGGGCCAGCTGGCGGAGCGCGGGATCGCGCTGGAGTTGGACCCGGAACTCCAAGATCTTCCTTCGATCATGGCCGACGCCAGCCGGATCGCCTGGGTCTTCAACAATCTGGTCTCCAACGCGCTGCGTTATACGGCCAAGGGCGGCAAGATCGGCATCAAGGCCCGAGTCGAAGGAAGCTGGGTCCGAGTGGCGGTGAGCGACACCGGAGTGGGTATCGCCAAGGAAAACCTGACGCGGATCTTTGAAAAATTTGTTCAGGTGCAAAATAAGAACGAGACCCCGGTGGGCGGAGCCGGTTTGGGGTTGGCGCTGTCCAAAGAGATTGTCGAAAAACACGGGGGGAAGATCTGGGCCGAGAGTGAGCTGGGGAAAGGGAGCGCCTTCTATTTCACGATTCCGGTGGCGGAGGGGCAGGGAACGAACTCATGAAAGCCAAAGTCCTGATCATGGAGGATAATGAAAATATCGCATTGGTGGAGCGGATCTGCCTGGAAGCCGCCGGTTATGAAGTGTTGGTCGCGGCGGACGGAATTCAAGGGCTGGAGACGGCCCTGCACGATCTGCCGCAGCTGATCCTGGCGGACATCCTGCTGCCGAAGATGAACGGCTATTTAGTCCTGGAGGCGCTGCAAAACAACCCCGCCACCCGGGACATACCGGTCATTGTCACCAGCGCCAAAGCCCAGGTGGATGATTTAAAAAAGGCTCACCAGTATCCGATCCGGCAGTATCTGATAAAACCCTTCGCCCCGGAAGAATTGCTGGCTGGAGTCGCGGAAGTGTTGAAAGAGATGGGATAAAAGCGAAAACTTCATGGGAGGGAAAGGACGATGAGGACCATGCCGAAACAGGCGGTATTAATTGTGGACGACGAAAAGAATATCCGGTTGACCCTCGGAACATGTCTGGAGGCTGCCGGCTATGCGGTGGAGCTGGCCGTCAATGGCGAGGAAGGGATCGCCAAAGCCCGGGAGGGCGATTACCAGCTGGTTTTTTTGGATATGAAGATGCCCGGGATGGATGGAATCGCGGTACTGAAGAACTTGAAAGAACTCCACCCCGCGCTGAATGTGGTGATGATGACCGCCTACGGCACGGTCGAAACCGCAGTCACCGCCATGAAACTGGGCGCCGTGGATTATCTCCGCAAACCGTTCTCACCCGAAGAACTCCTGGAATTGACGGAAACCATTATGCGCCGCCAGACATTGGCCGCCGATCAGGTGCAGGATTATCATTCCATCGTGGAGTTGGCCAAGGGTTTCATCGTCAAGCAACAATTCGGTCCGGCCAAAGAATGGCTGCAAAAAGCGGTGGCCATGGATACCGTCAATCCAACCGCCTTTAATCTGCTGGGAGTGATGTATGAGATGGAGGGAGAACTGCAATTGGGGCAGAAGATGTACCGGGCCGCCCTCTCCATTGACCCGTCGTATACCCCGGCCATCGAAAACCTGAATCGTTCCGCGCAATGGCAATACACTCAGCAAGGGATGAATCTGGGAGAGACCGAAAAGTAATTCGCTCGTTGACCGGATGGGGGAATTAAAATGAATGTTGTAGTGATCGGTTGCGGCAGATTTGGCGGTTATCTGATTCGGGCGTTGTCAAAAAGTCCCGATCCGCCCTATATCATCGCCGTCGACCGCCAGGAGCGGGCGTTGGCCGAATTGGCGACGGAGTTTCGCGGGTTTACCCTGATCAAAGACGCCTCGGATCTGTCCGTTTTGGATGAAGCCAGGTTGAGCCGGGCGGATGCGCTATTTTTAAGCACCGGGGATGCCAATCTGAACTTTATGTTGGCGCATATCGCGCAAGAACTCTACAAAGTCCCGCGAGTCGTGGTGGTCGAGTCCGATGCCGAGCGGAGGGAAGTGTTGGACTGCTTTGCCATCGCCACCGTAGATCCTATGGAACTGGCGGCGCGGCAGACTGTGGACCGCCTGAGTGCCGAATGGGGGCTCAAATCATGAAAGTGGCGGTCTGCGGTAGCGGCGAGGTCCTCTTTTTCATCGCGCAAACCATTTTGGCGAAAGGGTACCAGTTGACCATCATCTGTCCCGAACCGGCAACTTGCGAACGGCTGGCGCGCGAATTCAAAGCCACGGTGATCTGCGGCGATCCGACCCGGCTCAGCGTGCTGAAGGACGCCCTGGTTGAACGGCAGGTGTTGGTGGCCCTGCTGGCGGATGACGCCGCCAATTATCGGGTCTGTCAGATGGCTTTACACCGCTTGCGGATCGCCCGGGCAGTATCGCTGATCAAAAATCCGGTCAATGAAGCCTTTTTTACGCGAATGGGGGTGTAGATGACTTTCAGTATCCCCAGTATCATCAGTCAGCTGGTCGAGGAAAGCCTGAGCGATCAGATTCGCCAGCTGCAGACGCTGGAGGAGGGGCGGATCCTGTCGACCGTCATCGAACTCCATGAGCAGTCGCCATGGATCGGAAAGACGCTGCGCCAGATCGGCGAGATTCGCGAGGCCCGCGTGGCCGGGGTGATTCGTAACGGCGAATTACTCGCCGGGGAGCAACTTATCCAGTCCGGCGATAAAGTCGTAACCTTATCCACCCCCCTGGCGCAAGGCGATCTGATTCGGAAAATTCTGGGTGAAAAATGAGGGATCCGGATGTTTGTGATTGTAGTGGGCTGCGGACGGCTCGGATCGCGCCTGGCGCGCGTGCTTTCCGAGCAAGGCCATGATCTGGTGGTGATTGGTCAGTGCGAGGAGTTCAAACGGTTGGGGACCGGCTTCGACGGGGTGACGGTGAGCGGCAATCCCATTGATGAGGATGTTTTGAAGAAGGCCGGCATTGAAAAAGCTCAGGCGTTGGTGGCGGTCACCGCCGACGACAATATTAATGCCATGGCAGCGCAGATCGCCAAAGCGATCTTCCGCGTCCCGATGGTTCTGGCCAGAATCTCCGATCCGGAACGGGAGGAATTCTTCGCTCATTTAGGGTTGAATGTTGTTTCCCCGACCAACACCGGGATCAATCGGATCATCAAACTGTTAAATGAAAACCGGTTTACGCCGTTTTTAGGCTATATCAATACCGATGTCGCCGGAATCAATCCGCTGCCGGAATGGATCGGCCGTTCTTTGAAAGACCTTCCAATCCCCAGTGATGTCCGGTTGGTTGGCATATTACGGAATGAGCATCTGGTTCCGGCGGATCCGAAGACGGTGGTGGACGCGGCGGATGTTTTGATCATCCGGACCCGGCAAAAATGAGGTGGACGAATGTATATCTTGATTATTGGCGGTGGAAAAGTCGGTTATTATTTGGCCAAAACTCTCTTTCAGGCCGGACATGACGTGGGCGTCATCGAGCAGGACAGCAACCGCTGCCATGTAATCGCCAATGATCTGGACATCTTGGTGATCCATGGCGACGGAACCGATATCGAGGTGTTGGAGCAGGCCAACATCAAACAAGCCGGGTATTTTGTGGCGGCTACCGGAAAAGACGAAGAAAATCTGGTCGCCTGCCAGTTGGCAAAGAAATATTTTCAAGTGCCGCAGACGATCGCCCGGGTCAATAATCCGAAAAATCAGGCGATCTTACAGCGCTTGGGCGTCGACGCCACAGTCAGCAGCACCGGCATTATCGCGCAGATGATCCAGAATCAGCTGGCGGTGGACGATGTGAAGACATTGCCGCTGTTTGAAAAGGGAGACATTGAACTGGTCGAGACCGAGTTGAAGGCCACCTCTCCGGTGGTGAACCGGGCCGTCCGTGAGGTCGGGGTTCCCGCAGAGTGCGTCTTGATTGCGGTCGTCCGTGGCGGCAAGGTTTTATTCCCGAGAGGCGATACGGTTTTGCAAGCCGGCGATTTGGTAATGGCCCTTGCGAAAAAACAATTTGAACCCTCGCTTAAAAACATACTGGTAGGAGCCAAATGAAACCTGTTTTTTTGGAAAAAGCCCGCGCTTATCTCCGGGATGATGCGATGATTCTGGGAATTTTGACGGAAATAGGATACGTTTTATTCATTTCATTCATTAGCTTCGGGATCTGTCTGATACTGCAGGAGTTGATTCGATGATTATCAAACCGGCCGCCGATGATCTCCGCCTGATTTCCAGGTTCACCGGGAAAATCATTATCGGCATCGGGGCCCTGATGTTGTTGCCCCTGCTCACCGCCGGTTGCTTTGCGGAATGGTCGGTTGCCGTTGACTTTACCATCAGCATCGGCATGGCCATGGCTATCGGACAGGCGATGATTTCCATCGGAACGACAACCAAGAAGCCAACCTGGATTCACGGGATGGTGACGGCGGCGTTCTCCTGGCTGGTGGCCATGGCGGTCGGGGCGATCCCGTATGCGCTGAGCGGAAATTACTTATCTTTTTTGGACGCAATGTTCGATGTGATGAGCGGCTTCACGACCACCGGATTAACGTTGATTCAAGACCTGGACCATCTTGCCAATGGGCTTAATATGTGGCGGCACGTAATCACCTTTGTCGGCGGTCAGGGAATGATCGTGTTGGCCCTGACTTTCCTGGTGAAGGATGTTTCCGGCGGTTATAAACTATACGTGGGAGAGGCCAAGGACGAGCGGTTGCTGCCGAGCGTGATTCATACCGCCAAGATGATCTGGAAGATCAGCCTGATCTATCTGGCCATCGGCACCTTTGCCTTATGGGCGGTGGGGCTTTTGATCGGCTTGTCGCCGCTCAGCTCTTTTTTCCACGGATTATGGATCTATATGTCGGCCTGGAGTACCGGCGGATTCGCGCCGATGACCCAAAACATCTTATATTATCATAGCTTCTGGTACGAGCTGGTTACCATCGTCATTTTTGTGATCGGTTCTTTCAATTTCGCCCTTCACTATGGGGTATGGACCGGCAACCGCAAGGAGATCTACCGGAATATCGAAACAGTTTCGTTCTTTACCACCCTGACCATCTTTACGGTGGTCGGCTGTTACGGCCTGGCCAAACTGCACGTTTATCCCGAAGCGGTGAACTTGTTTCGCAAAGGATTTTATCAGATCGTTTCCGGCCATACGACTACCGGGTTTATGACCATCTATGCCCGGCAATTCATCCGGGAATGGGGCGACCTGGCACTGCTGGCGATAATCAGCGTGATGCTGCTTGGCGGCAGCGCCTGTTCCACGGCGGGCGGTTTCAAAGGGTTGCGCATCGGAATCATTTTTAAAGCCATCCTTCACGAGATGCGTCGTTTGCTCAGCCCGGAGTCGGCGGTTTTCGTGCAACGGTTTCATTATCTAAAAGAACAGATCCTCGAAGAAAAGCAGGTTCGCAGCGCCGCGCTGATCGTCATTATGTATATGGCGACCTTTTTAATCGGGACGCTTGTCGGGAGCTTATCCGGTTATCCTTTGCTGGAGGCGGCGTTTGAATCCGCATCCGTCACCGGCAATGTCGGATTGTCGATTGGCGTGACTTCCGCCGCCATGCCTGCCTTCTTGAAGCTGACCTATATCGCGATCATGTGGGTGGGGCGGTTGGAATTCATGTCGGTTTTGGCACTATTCGGATTTATCATGGCGGGGTTGAAGTGGAAATGGAAATAAAACGAATCACGCTCATCGTTTTGATCATCGGTGGCTTGTTATGGAACTGGAGACCGCCGGTTTTGGCGCAGGGAAGTAATGAGCTGATCGAAAAGGGTGCGCAATGGGACCGCAAGATGGTCACCTATGAAGGGGAAGTCATCCGGGAGCCGATGAGGCGCGGCAATCATGCCTGGCTGAACGTGAGCGACGGCAATAATGCGATGGGTGTTTGGGTCAAGTACGGGATGATCCGGCCGATCCGGCATTACGGTTCTTATAAGATGAAGGGCGATTGGATCAAAGTGACCGGGCTCTTTTACCGCAGTTGCCCGGAACATGGCGGAGACCTGGATATTCATGCCTCTTCAATCACGGTGTTAAAGCGAGGAGGACCCACGTCCCATCCGATCCGGGTGGAACGGCTACTCTTGGCGTTATTGGCCATCGCCGCAGGGATTTTTTATTTATTGCAATATCTACGCGGGAATTTTAGGGGAAATAAGCTTTGAATTGGGAAAAGGAGCTAATAATTCATGAGGGATATGAAAAGCTGTTTATCGATAAAACCGTAAAATTTAAACTGAGATCAACTTAGCTCCGCTCACCCGCTGACTGTATCCGGTTTTTGCCGCACTTCCCCGACTTATCCACAGTCAAAACCATTAACCCCGTTAAACGGATCCGTTCATCCACAAAAATAGCTGGCTGATGATTATAAAGTTAAATCCGCAAGAAAGTACGTAAGCATGATAGGGATTCGATCTAGCCTTCTTCCTCTCTCTTGGCTCTCCCCGAATCGGGGAGAGTAACCACCATTCTCCGCAGCCCAAAGGCTTTTGGACCCCGGAGCCCGGTGGTTCCCCTTCCCCGATTCGGGAAGGGCCGAGGGTTAGGACTATAGACGTCATGACTTATCCTTCGATCCCTTCCGTGAGTGAGCGGAGCTAACTTGATAATCATTAGCTGGCTTATTCACAAAAAGAGCTCGCTGAACGACTGAGCGAGCTCTCTCATTCACAAAACAAGCTTGCTTATCCACAAAACGAGCTTGCCGAGCGACTGAGCGAGCTCACTTATTCACAAAACGAGCTCACTCATCCACAAAAAGAGCTCGCGGAACGACTGAGCAAGTTCGCTTATTCACAAAACCAGCTTGCCCGACGACTGAATGAGCTCTTTCAGTCACCTAAAGCGATCCGTGATTCACAAAACGTGCTCTTTCAGTTCCTCAACCCGATCACGTATCCGCCAAACGACGCTGTTAGACGCCATGACTTATCCTTCAATCCCTTCGTGAGTGAGCGGAGCACTTGATAATCGTCAAATTTAAAAAGCCAATCGCACGATTGGCTTTTTAAATTCGATTCTATTATCCCAACTTGGATGGATCCTCTTTTCGCTTGGGACCTCACCGGATGGGAGTTTCCGGTTTGCCCCGGTTTTCGCGGGTATTTCGTCGGTCTCAGTGAGCCTCAGCCTTTCAGTGCTCCGGCAGTCAGGCTCTTTTGCACCTGGTCGCTCATCAAGGAGTACACCAGGATCGTCGGAAGCGTGGCCACCACCAGTCCGGCTCCGATCGGCCCCCACTCGGTGGTGTACTGGCCGGCGAGCGACATAATTCCTACCGTCAAGGTGCGAAATTCTTGTTTACTGATGAAGGTGACCGCAAACATCAGCTCATTCCAGGCCGACAGATAGGTGAAGATGGAGACGGTGGCCACGGCCGGTTTGATCAGGGGGAAGACGATCTTGAAGAAGATCTGATAAATGTTGCAACCGTCGAGGCAGGCCGACTCTTCCAGTTCGCGCGGGATCAGTTGCAAAAACCCGGAAAAGATGAAGATGGCCATGGGCATCGCAAAGGCCACATACGGAATGATCAGGGCCCAATAGGTATTGAGCAGATGCATATTGCGCAGGATGACGAATAAAGGCAGCAGGGCCGCATGGATCGGCAGCATCAGGCCCAACAGGAAGATGGTCAGCGTGATTTTGCTCAACTTCCATTTCATCCGGGTGATAGCATAGGAAGCCATCGCGCTGAGCAGGCCGGAGATGAGAATGGTCGCCCCGGTCACCAGGCAGCTGTTGACAAAGTATAAACCGACTTTGCCGCTGAACAACGCCTGATTGTAGTTCTGCCAGAGCAGCCGGTGGGGCAGCCCCAGGACATTGCCGCCGAAGATCTCCATGTTGTCTTTGAAAGAGAATAAGACCAGCCAAATCAGGGGATAAAGCTGGATAATCGTGAATAGTCCCAAAAAAAAGCCTAAAACGTAATGCTTTTTTTGGCCGTCGCGGCGCAAAAATGCCGAAAAGTTTTTCAGTGTCAAGCCGGTGCCGGCTTTTTGTCGTTTCAATCCGACCGCCAAAGCAGTTCACCCTTTCTCAAGATGTCACGGCAAGTTTCAAAAGCCATGTGATAAAGTCCTCAAATTCGGAAATCACTCTTTCAAAGGATTAAAAATCGACTTTATCACTTGCTTCTCTGAGCTTTTGTGTTCACCCTGCCCTTCGGACAGGGTTTATCACAACGCTTTTAAAGGACCCGGGATAACTTGGGACATCATTCTTTTTATAACGAATCTTCGGCTTTCAACAGTTTCTGAATGGCGACCGTGAAAAGCAGGCATTCGGCAATGATAAACACCGCCATCGCGCTGCCGTAACCATACATGTACTTAAAGAAGATCGTATTGAACATCAGCGTGCTGGGGACCTCGCTGGCGTGGACCGGGCCGCCGCCGGTGAGGATATAGACCAGGTCGAACGATTTCAAAGAACCGATCACCGCGAAGATCACACAGATCTTGATCATCGGCATGATCAGCGGGATCGTAATATAACGGGCGATGGCCGCCTCGGAAGCGCCGTCGATCTTGGCGGCTTCATAAATGTCATCGGAGACCGATTTGGCCGAGGCATACATCAACAGCATGTGGTATCCGATGTACTGCCAGACGCTGGGGATAAAGGCCGCAAAGAGGGCAGTGTCGGTCGAGCCCAGCCAGGCGTGGGTCAATGATTTTAATCCCACCGTGGATAAAAAGATATTCAAAAGGCCAAAGGAAGGATGATAGATCTTCATCCACAGTTGGCCGATGACCACGGTGGAGAGGATGACCGGAATAAAATAGACGGTCCGGTAGAAGACTTCGCCCTTGATTCCGCGGGCCAGAACCAAGGCGAAAAACAGCGCCAGCGGCAGCTGCACGAAGACCGAGAGGCCCGCCAGAATGAACGAATTGATAATCGATTTCGGAAAACCGTCCGCGGTATTGGTGAATAAACCGACGAAGTTTTGCAGGCCGATAAACGCGCCGTTGCCAAACCCGTCCCAGCGGAGCGTGCTATAATAACTGGAGAAAAAGATCGGGGCGATTACAATCACCGCGAAAATAAGAAAAGCCGGTAATACAAAGACACAAATCGCCTTTTTATCGGCAAGGAACTTATCCATTTCTTCCTCCCGCCTATGCCGCCCATATTTTTATCATGCTTGAGGCCGGCGGCACATACGCCTTGATGTCACCAACAAACGCCGGGTTCTCCCCGTTCTTTTCCACAGGCGGGGAGAACGCCGGATTATGGAATAATAGAAACCCCCTTCGTGGCCGAGGGAGGCCCTCGGCCACGAACAGGGGGAGACATTCTTGGGGAATCTTACTTTTGATTCAGCTTCTGCATGCCCTTGGCGAACTGTTCCGGAGTGGTCATTCCGGCGAAGATCTCTTGAACCAGGTTCAAGTGAGCATCGGCTTCGGAACCGACCAGGAAGGTATCCCAGGCCAGCACATAGCCTTTGGCGCTTTTGGTCAGCTCGGCGACCTGAGCCAGCAACGGATTGATCTTGGATTTGTCGACATTGACCTTCCAGGTGGGGAGGTTGCCGCCGGCCAGATACGCTTCGCGCGACATGTTTTCGCAGATATACTTCACAGCGGTGGCCGCTTGTCTGGGGTACTTGGTGTTGGCGCTGACCATGAAGGTATCGATGGCGCCGCCCAGGAATTCATCCTGAGTGCCTTTGCCGCCTTCGACCGCAGGGAATCGCATGGCCACGATCTTGCCTTGAACCGGCGAACCCTCTCTTTCAAAGGTGCCTGCTTCCCAGCTGCCCTGGTAGTACATGGGAACCTGGCCGTTGAGGAATACCGCTTGGGCTTCGTCGTGGGTCAGACCCAGGCAACCGTCGTTGAAGGCTTTGGCCTTCACCAGGTCGCTCAAGAGTTGCGCCGATTGTACGAACGCCGGCTGATCAAACGAGGCTTTCTTGCTCAAAGCGTCGACGCACAATTTGGCGCCGCCGGTACGCAACGCGAAGATGTTTTGGAAGAACATGCCGCACCAACGATCCTTCTCACCGACGGAGATCGGGGTGATGCCTTTGGCGCGGAAGGCCTTGGCGGCTTCCATCATTTCTTTGTAGGTGGTGGGGATCTTGATATTGTTCTTGGCGAACAACTCTTTATTGACATAGAATACGCCGGCCCACATGTAAAGCGGCAAGCCGTAAATCTTCTTGTTGTAGGTGTAGTTGGCCAAGGTGCCGCCCAGGATGCGGTTTTTGGTGCCGTCCTTGAGATAGGGATCCAGGGCCAATACCTTCTTGGAATCGACGAAGGGTTGGGCAAAACCCGCGCCCCAGCTGAAGAAGATATCCGGAGCTTCGTTGGCGGCGATGGCCGTTTTGATCTTGGTTTTGTAAGTCTGGTTCTCGACCGCGTCTACTTCGATTTTGATATTGGGATGGGATTTCTCGAACGCGGCGACCACTTTCTGCATGGGGATCTTATTCGCCTCGGTATCGGCGGCCCAGAGATGCCACAGCTTGAGCGTGACGGTCTTGGGCGCGGCCTCGGCTGCCAGGGTGAACATGATCAAGGTGAACAAAGCGCACAGGCCGATCAGTTTGAAAAATCGCTTTTTCATCAAACAACCTCCTCTAATTTTCAGGTTACAACCCGCTAACCTGTCGTTAATAAAATGTTAATCGAAAAACTAGGCCATCTCAATTCACCCGTTTTACCAAAATAGTAACAATTTTGTGGTGCCCCTGGACTGGGCGATGAGTGGCTGAAGACGCCGACTGGGATTAAAGGAGACTGTTTCATTGCTTTTTTCGAAAGTCGTTCACCGACATCCCGGTATACTTCTTAAAGCAGATGCTGAAATAATGGGGATCGCCGATCCCGACCCGTTCGGCGATCTGGTAGACTTTCAGATCGGTCTCTTTCAGCATCTTGATGGCTTTCTCCATCCGGATCTGGGTGAGAAATTCCACAAACGACTGTCCGACTGTTTGTTTGAAGATGCGGCTTAAATAACTGGGATTCAAATAAAACTCCTTGGCGACCCCGGCCAGGGAGAGGTTGCTGCAGGGATAGTGAACCAGCAGGTATTCCTGGATCTTGGCGGTGAGCTTGTTGACTTTACGGTTTTGGGCGGAATGGACGGCGGCGATGGACCGCAGCGTCAGTTGCTTGAGGTAATCTTTCATCTCCGGCAGCGTGTCAATGGTAAAGACATCCTGATAGGGCTGGAGCGTATCCTCAAAGATGTCGGCCAGATTGATCCCCTGTCCGGTGAGGACATTGAGGACCCAGGAGACCAGATTGGCGGCGATCACCCGGATCGGAGCCAGCGCCACGTTTTGGGCATGGCTTAAGGGCTGGTAGAAATCCTCGATCAGATCCAGCGCCTTCTCACTGAGGCCGGCTTTCAGATAAAACTCGAACAGCTCCGATTGTTCGCTTTGGAAATGCCACTCCCGTTCCTCGGCGACATGAAGATCACTGTAATGAATCAGCTGGTTCTTGCCGAGCAGCACCTTGTAGCGCAGGGCGAAACAGGCCTCTTTGTAGGAATGGCAGATGTGTTCGAGTCCTTGATACGCACCGCCGATACCGATGCAGAAAGCTCCGGTCAGACGGCGCAGGGCCGCCGTTTTGATCGCCTCGCAGAGCTCGTTCAGGTCGAAACCCGCCTCGGAGTGGAGAATCACCACCCGCTGGCTGTTGTCGAAGAAGCAGTGGTCGAAAGGGTGTTCCGCCAGAGTTTGACGGACCAGCTCCATGCCTTGCATGGCGAGGACCAGCCGGTCTTCTTCCCAGGAGTTGGCGGTGCGGTCCAGATCCATGCTCTCCAGGACCGCCACTTGCAGATTATCCCCGGCGAGCTCGATGCCGTAGTAGGTTAGCTTGCTGCGAAGGTCATTCCCGCCGGCGGACGCCGGATTCAGGATCAACTCGTTGAAAAACTTCTCCCGCAGATACGGCAGGTGTTCGGTCAGCTGTTCTTTGAGCCGGCAGTATTCATCCTGCCGGTTCCGTTCCCTGGCGATCGTATCCTGCAACCGGGCAGCCACTTTCGCAATTTCTTCATCATTGATCGGTTTGAGCAAAAAATCGCTCACTCCGACCTTGATGCTGCGCTGGGCATACTCAAACTCCTCATGTCCGGTCAGAACGACCACTTTCAATGGGGGATGGCGCTCGATGGCCAGCGCGCTGAATTCCAGCCCGTCCATGCACGGCATGCAGATGTCGGTGAAGAGAATATCCGGGGTTTCGCGCTCAATCAACTCCAGGGCCTCGGGCGCGCTGGCCGCTTCTCCGGCAATGATCATGCCGTAACGATTCCAGTCAATGCAGTTTTTTAAAAGATCCCGCACCAGATACTCATCATCGACGATGATCACTTTCAAAGGTTCATTCGCCACTTTGAGCAGCCTCCTTCAATGGGACGGTAATCGTCAGCGTGGTGCCGCAACCCGGTTGGCTGGCGATCTGCAACACATTCAACGTGTTATAAAAAATTCGCAACCGCTCGATGGTGCCCCGCAAGCCGAACCCGGACGAACCTTCCCCTTCCATGATCGCAGCGATCCGCGCTTCGGTCATTCCGACTCCGTCGTCGCGGACGGTCAAAATCAGACAATCCTCTTGCAAACGGGCCGCAATGGCAATGACTCCCGGTTCGCCGGTGGGCCGGATCCCGTGATACAAAGCGTTTTCCACCAGGGGCTGGAGGATCAGTTTGGGAATCTGATAGGGGTAAACCCGTTCGTCGATGTCCAAATGGAAAGAGAGAGCGTCCTGATAGCGGATCTGTTGGATCGTCAGATAATTCTTGACGATCTCCAGTTCCTCGGCGATGGAGATGATCTCCCTCCCTTTATTCAGGCTGATCCGGTAATAACTGCCCAGCGCCTTGATGAGCTGATAGACCTCCGTATTCCGTCCGGCCAGCGCCAGCGAGCTGATGGCATCGAAGGTATTATACAAAAAGTGCGGCTTGATCTGGGCTTGCAATACGTCCAACTCCGCTTTGCGCTTGATCTTTTGGTCGGCGACCAGCTTCGCGATGAGCTTTTGAATCTCCTCGATCATGATGTTGTAACCGTTTTTGAGTTCGCCGATCTCGTCGTTGCCGGTCTTAATGTCCACCCGCTGAAAAACCCCTTTTTGGACGCCTTTCATCGACTTCAACAGCCGGTGAATGGGGTGGGTCACGAAGCGCGAAATCAGCACCGTTCCGGCCACCAGCAAAACGCTGTTGACCAGGATGAAGAAGAAAGCGATCCAGTTTAGCAGGCGCGACTCCTTGGATAATTCGTCGAAAGGGATCACGCTGATGATCTTCCAGCGCAACTTGGCCGCTTTGAGATAGGAAACCAGGTAACTGCGGCCGCCGATCTTTTGGGTGATCGAGTTGGAATCCAGGCCGTTGGCATGCTGGAAAAGCTGTTCCAGATCCAGCTCGGGCAGCTGCGGCAGGTTGCTGATGAAATCGCCTTCCTCGGTCTGGAGGATGATGCGGGAATCGTATTTGGTGCTGAGTCCGGCGAACGCATTGACCACCGCCTTGCCGGGGATGTTGATAATCATGAAGCCGATGGGCTGCTGGGTGTTGAGATCGTTCACCACCCGGATCAGCGAGACGAAGCTGCTCCCTTTGGCCGGGATTAAGGCGCCGCCGGAGTTCAAACGCAAGATATAGCCGCCTTTTAACCGGGTCACGTCGTGATACCAGGAAGCGTCGCGCAACAGACGAATGCTCGTAGATTTGACGCTGGAGCGGTCCACCGCGGCGTAACGGCTGCCGTCGTTGCCGAAAAGATAGACCCCTTCGATCAGGGGCGTGGATTCCGTCAGCTCGATCAGATAGCGGGTAACGGTCCGCTGATTGCGCAGGTCGTTCTGGCGGCCGGTGTTGCGCAACATATTCTGGACGCTCTCATTGGCCAGGATCATCTTGGAGTAGTTATTGACCGTATCCATCAACAAGTTGATGTTGAGATTGATGGAACGGAGGGTCTGGACCGAGACTTCGCTGATCTTTTCCGACATGATCCGGGCGTTGATGGCTTGATAGAGGAAACTGCTGATGGAAATGGTGAAGACCAGCAGCAAAAAGTAGAAGATCATGATCTTGGCCGCGATTCGCAGGTTGCGCAGTTTGACCCAGATACCGTCCCAGAGCCGGGCGAACCATTGAGGGATCATTCGAATTGCTCCTTGAAGTCCGGGTAAGGAAAAGATTGCCATTGAGTTAATATCATGTTAAATAAGAATTCCATAAAGAATTTATTTAACCTGTTGGAAATGAAAAAGTTTTATAAAAATAGCAAACAACGGAAAGTTGGAAAAAATAGGATAAATGATTTGGAAAGCGCGGGGAGAGAAAAAAACGGCCCGGAAGCCTAGGCGGCTGAATTGCCGCCTAGGGAATGCTCCGGTAGAGCCCGGGGTCCAAGTTGGCGAGGTAAGGCGAGAGCGCGGCGGAGTGGCAGAGCACCAGGCGGTGCAATGCGCGGGTGCAGGCGATATAGAGCAATTGGCGGTCGCCGGGCCGCGCGGCGCTGTATACCCCGGCGCTGGCGTCGGGAATCAACACTCCGTCAAATTCGAGACCCTTGGCCAGGTAGATGGGGATGATCACGCCGCCGCTGCGGAATTCCCCGGCTTCCCGGGTGATGAGCGACAGGCCGTGCCCTTCCGGCAATGCGGCGTAAAGCGCAGCGGCCTCGCCGGCGGTTTTGCAGATCACCGCCAGCGAGCGGCAGCCCTTGGCGCGGAGTTCTCCGATCAGGCGCGCCACTGTCTCCGGGAGCGCCGCCGGGGATGCCAAGCGGTGCAGCTCCGGCAGGTCGCCGCTGCGGTTGATCGGCTCCACGGCGGCCGCTTCCACCAGCAGACCCTGGCAGAAAGACTGGATCTCCCGGGTGGAGCGGTAGCTCCGCTGCAACCGGATGGCCAGCGAGCGCTCCATGCCCAGAATCGCAGCGACGGCCTCAAAATCGGCGGTCTGAAAGTAGGGATGGATCGCCTGGGCGGGATCGCCGAGCACGGTCCAGGCGGCCTCCGGAAAGAGCCGTTTCAGGATCTCGTACTGCAGGGCCGAGTAATCCTGGGCTTCGTCGATGATCAGGTAACGGATGCCGTTCCGGACCGGAAAACCGTCCAGCATTCCCTGGCAGTAGATGAGCGGCAGCAGATCCTCGTAGGGAATGAAGCCACGGTCGAACCATTCCAGCGTCTGCGCTTTGATGGCCGGCCATTCCAGCGGGACGGCGTTCCCGGCCGTCAGCCGCGCGAAGAGCGCGTCGTCCTCGAAGATCCGCCGGTAGCGCTCGAAGGGGATCAGGGTGGTCAGCCGGTCCAGCTCGGCCAGCAAGGGTTCCAGCTCCCGGTGGGCGGCCAGCCGGGCCAGGGCCTTGATGGTCTTTTCGTTCACCTCTTCGCCGCCCGCGGCGATCTCCGCTTCCTTTTCGCGGCGGAGCTCATGGAGGGAGGGCCGCAGCTGGATCTGAACCCGCTTTTTGATCTGGGCCAGCCGCGCGGTGGGCGGCAGGTAGGCGAGGGTCTCCCGGAAGAGGCTCCGCCACTCCTCCGGGGCCATGATGGTCCGGCCGCGCCATTCCAGCGCCGGGCAATCCCGGCTCAGTTCGGTTTCCAGGTCGGCCAGGCAATTCCGGATCACTTGCGCGAATTCCGGCGACGATTTGTAGCGGACTGCGGCGGCGCGCACCGCATAGGCCCGGTCGTCGGGACCGGCGGGACCGGCCAGCAAGTATTCCAACTGGGCGTCGCGTTCCTCGACCACCAGCGGAAAATGCCGCCGGAAACTCAGGATGTACTCCCGGAAGGTGGTCTGGAGCACATTCTCCTCGCCCAGCTCGGGCAGGACGCCCGAGATATAGTCGCTGAAGATCTGGTTGGGCGAGAGGATCAGAATATTCTTGGCGGTGATGGCGTTCCGTTCCAGATAGAGCAGATACGCCGCCCGGTGCAGGGCGATGGAGGTCTTGCCGCTACCGGCGGGACCCTGGACCAGGAGCAGTCCGTGGGTTTCGTCGCGGATGATCCGGTTTTGCTCCCGCTGAATGCTGGCCACGATGGTCCGCATCTTCGAATCGGCGCTGCGGCCCAGGATCTCCTGGAGGATCTCGTCGTCGATCTGCAAGTCGGTATCGAACAGCGAGAGCATCCGGCCCGCGACGATCTTATACTGCCGCTTGAGGGTGATCTCGCCGCGGATCGTGCCCGCCGGACAAAGATACTTGGCCGGACCGGGCTCGAAATCATAGAACATCCCGGCGATCGGCGAGCGCCAGTCATAGATGAGATAAGCGCCGCCGGCCCGGTCGACGAGCGAGGCGATGCCGATATAGACCGCCTCGGGCCGTTCTTGGCGGAGCGGTGCTTCCTCCCGGAAATCGATCCTGCCGAAATACGGCGACTCGGACAGCTTCTCCAGGCGGGCGCGTTTCTGATAGGTAGCTGCCGTGAGGCTGCGTTGCCGGGCCACGGCCTCGATCTGCTGCGCCTGGTCCCAGACATTGGCCGTCGGCCGTTCCCAATATGCGTCCAGGGCCGCGCGCAGCTCTTTACGGGAGCCGCTGACATTCCCCTGGCTCAGCTCCAATTGCTCCCGGATCTCGCGCAGCACCAGCTCCAGCCGCTGCTGTTCGGATTGGCGTTCCAGTTCGTCCACGAATAACTCCTTTTGATGCGAGATTACCCCTTGGCCGCGGGGAAGCTCCACCCGGAGAAACCCGGCGCGGGTCCGGCTTCGTGCCCTGGGAGCCCTGGCAAGGGAGGACTGTTTAATATATCGTCAGCTGCCGCCGAATTCAATACCTTTCCCCGCTCCGGGCATAGGTTTATTGTAAGGCGGCGGCGCCAAAATTATAAGGAGAGAAAAAACCCCGGTTTTGTGGTATAATATAGGTGTGGCTTCCGATAGGATCGAGCCTGGGCTTCTCCCGGGTAGGTCAAGGGTCGTTCCGCGCGATAGCAGACTATCATACCCATATTCAAATCGTTACAAAAAAGACCGCCGTTTTTGAAAGACAGCGGTCTTGGTTTTTGGATGGGCTCCATTTAGGTGGCGACGGGCGCGGCCGCTCCGGAGAGGGCCAGGATCTGCTGCCAGTATTCCGGCCGGACCGGCATCACCGACAGCCGGGGCAGGCGGACCAGTTCCCACTGGCCGAAGCAGGGATCCTGCTTGATCTGGCGCAGGGTGACCGGCCGGGCCAGCCGGCCCCGGGGTTCAACGTCCACCACCAGCAGCCGGGGATCGTTCGCCTCCGGGTCCGGGTAAGGGGCCGAGACGACCTGGGCCGTGCCGACAATGGCCTTTTCCTTCCCGGTGTGATAGATGAAAATCCGGTCGCCCGGCTGCATCCGCCGGATATTCTGAATGGCCCGCCAATTGCGGACGCCGTTCCAGCGCTCGCGGCCGTTCCGTTCCAAGTCGGCGTATCCGAATTCCTCCGGTTCGGTTTTGACCAGCCACAACTGCATTTTTATCCCTCCGCCCAGGGCAATGTCATCAAGTGATGATTCCATATCTTGGAATTTGGTTTCAACGGTGCCTACGATGTAGACGATATGCGGGCCAACCGGGGCATGAATGCCCCGGCTACAAGATGGAAGCCTTCCGTGGCTAATTTTCAGCAGAATATTTTATCCCGTTTTTTAGGGCCTTTCAAGGTCCTTTCGCCTTGTAGCCGGGTGATTTATCGCCCGGTCGGCGTTCAATTCGTCAGCGAAATTTTTCCACGATAGCTTGATGACATTGCCGCCCAGGGAACCCCGCGGCCCGCCTGCTTCCACTCCGCCGGGGATTCCGCTTTTTTTAAAATTATATCCCAAAAACGGCTCCGCCGTTCGGTCCGGGAAAAACAAAAAAGGCCCCGGACTCTGGGACCGGCGCCTTGGTTGGTTTCGAAAGATTATCCTAGCGTGACGTTTTCAGCTTGCGGTCCACGCTGGCCGTTGACGATATCGAACTCCACGGCTTGGCCTTCCTCCAGTGACTTGTAGCCGTCCATCTTGATCGCCGAAAAGTGGACGAAGACGTCGTCGCCGCCTTCCCGCTCGATAAAACCGAAACCTTTCTCCGAATTAAACCATTTGACTTTGCCTTTCATCAACCGTTCCTCCTAAAATCATGGATGCTGAACTGGCGCACATATCCCAAGCTTCAACCAAGGAATCGTCCTCCACATCGCCGGGCATCCAAAAACTGATTGCGACAGCTATATTATGGCTCGGCCGGGCCAGACTATCCCCCTCCCGGCCGGTTTCTTTCTGCCAAAATTTAGGCCGCCTCCCGTCAGGACCATTTCGGCCCGCCGTAGCTCTCCATTTCGGCGCCGGTCCGGACGACCTTGCCATAATAATCGGGATCCGTGGCCCAGCCGGGTTTATTGGGGGAGGGCAGCAGCGCCTTGAGAAAGCGGTGCGGATCGTCGAGATGTTCCAGGGCCGCCTGATACCAGGGCACCGCGGCGATGATCGCCGCGTAATCGACGATGCAGGCCGTCCAGTCGGGATACTTGCGCCAGAGGGCGGGCGCCTGATACCAGCCGCGTTGATAATGCCATTCGGCCGCGGTCAGTTGGAACGTGGGACCATCCCAAGTGGGTCCGGCCTTGATCGAGAAAATGTTATTGGCCTCCCGGGCCAGATCCGAATTGCCCCAATGCGATTCCAGGGCCGCCTGGGCAAAGACCACCGCCTGGTTGAACCGCGCCCCTTGAGCGTGGGCTTTATCGCAGGCGTGGGCCATTTGATGGATGAATTCGATCTTGGTCATGCCTTCCTCCGGAGATTGATGGTTCTATAGCATATGCATCCGGCAGGCGCCGGGCGACTGAATCGCCCCAACCGGGCCGGATGGTTTGAGAACAATCATTCGAAATAAAATTGGAAAATCGGAAATTGTGAAAGGATCTCCAAAAGATACGGATCCGGCATGGAAATAAGAATTACCGGCATGGAAATTAAAATTTACGCTCCGCTAATTGAATTTTCACCCATGTCAATGCAATTTTCATGCCTGAGAATTCATATTCCCATCCCGGAAATGGAAATTTCCGTCCTGCCAATGCGGATTGAACCGCTGAGAATTGAAAATTCATGCCTGCCAATGAAAATTGCGCCCTCGCAAAATGAATTTGCAACCGGTAAAATTCAAATTGACGCCTTGGAAAGAGGTGATTTCCGGAATAATCGGTTATTTCCCGGGGAAGATGGTTATTTTAGAAAAATTTTGGCAAAAAATGGAGTTTCAATTTTCTTTCCCGCAGGGAGAGCGGGATTCGCGGCATGATACCAAAAACTTGCCGCAAAGGTTGAAAAGATTCGGAATTTATCCCCGGGAGGCGCGCGTTTATAATGAAACCAACAAGGAATGGACGGGTGGAAAGATGACGCTCTTGACCAAGCGGCAGCGGGACATTTTGGCCTTGCTGATCAAAGAGGAAGAATACGTCACCGTCAAGCAGATCGCCGCGCGGTTCGGCATCGCCGAGCGAACGGTCCGCTACGATCTGCGCTGGATCGAATGCTGGCTGCGGGAGAACGGGAGCGGGCTGCTGAAGACGGCCGGCTGCGCCGGGACGATCGACCGTTCGGCCCAGGATTTCGATGCGGAGCGGTTTCGCGAGGCGCTGAACGATATCCACCACCGGGCCCTGTCCGCGGCGGAACGGCGTTTTACCATTCTGTTGTACCTGTTTTTGGAGCCGGAAGCGATCACGCTGCGCCAGATCGCCGAGCGGCTGAATGTCTGCAAGAACACCGTGGTCAGCGACATGGACGCGGTCGACGGCCAGTTGGCCCAAGCCGGGCTGCGGCTGGAACGCAAGATCCATTACGGATTCAGCCTGGCCGGGGCGGAAACGGCGATTCGCGGTTTCTATATCCGGACCGTCCTCGACGGGCTGGCCCGGAACCTGATCAGCGAAGCCCATCTGCTGGTGTGGCTCAAGGCGGCCTCTCCCGGCCAGCTTTCCGCGATCATCGACGAGGTCGAGTCGGAGCTGCGGGTGGAGTATTCCGATTCCGCCAAAAAAGAGCTGTATATCTCGCTCCTGGTGGCGGCGCACCGCGTATTGAACGGCAGACTGCTCCCGGACGGGCCGGAGGATGGGGAGCGGGAGGACGGCTACCGGCAGCTCGACCGGCTCTACGACACTTGGGCCGCCGGCCACCGGATCGCGATGCCCCGCGGCGAGCTGGCGTATATCCGGCAGATCTTCAGGGGCGCCAAGCTCGCCAACGATCGGAACGATATTGGGGATCCGGCCGCCAGCGACGCCGAAACCATGCTCCTCTGCCAGCAGATGATCGACGACGCCCGCTGTTATCTGGGGCTCGACCTCCAGAACGATCTGGAGCTGGTCCACGGTTTGCGGACCCACCTCAAGATCGCCGTTCACCGCTTGCGGCACAATTTGTCCGTCTCCAACCCGCTGACCGATCAGGTCAAGTTTCAGATGCCCTTCTTTTTTGAGATGTCCAAAAAGATCATCGCCAAATATGAGGGCCGGATCGGCGCGGCCGTGCCCGATGACGAGACCGCCTATATCGCCATGTACTTCGGGGCGGCTTTCGAGCGCAGTCTCTGCAGCGGATTCATGCCCACGGCGCTGGTGGTTTGCGGCGGCGGCGTGGCCACTTCGGGGCTTTTGATCACCCGTTTGAAAGTGATGCTGCCCGAAATCAAGCTGATCGGCCCGGTTCCGGCCGAAAAGATCGCCGCGACGCTGGCCGGGACGGCGGTGGACTTCATCATCGCCACCGCGCCCGTGAAAGGGCTGGGCAAAGAAGTGGTGCGCGTCAATCCGCTGCTGGAGAATGACGATCTCACCCGGATCAAGACCCTCATTTTCCGGAATTCCTCCCGCAAACAGCTGCAATATCTGTCCGACCGCAATCTGCGCGAGGCGGAGGAACGCTGGGAGCTGGGAGAGCTGATCCCCAGGGAAGCGCTGAATCTGAACGTGGAGTGCAAGAACTGGCAGCAGGCCATCCGTTGCTGCGGCCAGCCCCTGCTGGAGCAGGGGGCCATCACCGAGCAGTATGTCGAGGCCATGATCAAAGCGGTCCTGGATTACGGCCCCTACATGGTGATCATTCCGGAGATCGCGCTGGCCCATGCCGCGCCCGAGAAAGGCGTCCGCCGCGAATGCCTCAGCCTGATCACGCTCCGGCAGCCGCTGCAGTTCGGGGAGAAGAACAAGGAATGGGTGCGGATCGTGATCGTCTTCGGCGCCCGCAACCACCAACCGGAACAGTTGCACCGGCTCGTCAAAATCCTGGAGCAGCCGGGAAATATCGAACGTATCAAAGAAGCTGCCGCCCATGATCAGATCATGCGGCTGTCCAACCGCTAGAGGAGGATATCATTGCAGATCGTAGCCAAAGAAAACATCCGCCTGGGAGTCCGGGCGGCCGGCTGGGAAGAGGCGATCCGGGAAGCCGGTCGCCTGCTGCTGCAGTCCGGCCAGATTCGAGAGGCGTATATCGACCATATGATCCAAAGCGTCAAGACCCTGGGACCCTACATTGTGATCATCCCGGGCGTGGCCATCGCCCACGCCCGGCCCGATGAGACCGTATTGGCGGAGGGGGTGAGCGTCATCACGCTGGAAAAGGCGGTGGCCTTCGGCAATCCCGATAACGATCCGGTCGATATCGTCTGGGCCTTCGCCGCCCGCTCCAATAACGGGCACCTCGAGACCATCGCCAGGCTCTCGCGTTTTTTGGAGAACGACCGGGATCTGGCGTTGTTGCGGCAGGCGTCCGATGCGGACTTCGCCTACCGGCTGATTAACCGGACGGCCCAACCCTGACGCGCTGGCCGCGATCCGCGCCGGCGCGAACACGAATGAAGGAGAAGCAAAATGCCTAAAGCCAAAATTTTAGCGGTCTGCGGTTTCGGAGTCGGTTCCTCGATGATCCTGAAGATGAAGATCGACGAAGTCCTGAAGAGCCACGGTTTGAGCGCCGAGGTCTTCACCACCGACGTGGGGACGGCGGCCTCGACCCCCTGCGATCTGATCTTCACCTCCAAGGAGCTGGAGGCGAACATTCGCTCCAAAGCCAAGGTACCGGTGATCGCCATCACCAATTTCATCAATAAGCAGGAGATCGAGGAGAAAGGCCTGACCCTGCTGGAGCAGATCTGCCGCCCGGACCGGTAGGCGGCCTACCGGCAGGGGACGTATCAACCAATAAAGGAGGAAGGGAATATGGCGGTTTTGAATTTTTTCATTAACCAGATCTTCCGGGAAGCATCGCTGTTTTTGGGAATTATCGCTCTCATCGGTCTGCTGTTGCAGAGAAAATCCTTCTCCGACGTGATGAAGGGGACCTTCAAGACGATCATCGGCGTGATCATCCTGACCCAAGGCGTCAATATCCTGTGCAGTTCCATGGGACCGCTGGGCAACGCTTTCAGCAGCCTGTTCAAGATCACCTCGGTGAGCCAGCTGAATCCGCTGGGCACCGACAAATTTATCACCCAGTTCGGCTCACAGATCGGCGTCGCCATGCTGCTGGCGTTCTTGCTCAATATTGCGGTGGCCCGTTTCACCCGGATCAAAAATATTTTCCTGACCGGACATCACCTGTTCTGGTTCGCCTTTATCTTTGTGGCCCTCGGCGTCGAAGCGGGCCTGAAAGGCGCCGGCCTGCTCTGGATGAGCACCCTGCTGCTGGCGGTGTACATCATCTTTATGCCGGCCCTGATCCGGCCGTTCGTCCGGGAAGTGACCGGCGAGGACAGCTTCACCCTGGGCCATCCCACGGTCGGACTCTCGCTGGTCGCGGGCCTGCTCGGCAAGGCCTTCGGCAACAAGGCTAGGTCCACCGAGGATCTGAAGATCCCGGAGTCATTGGATTTCATGCGCGAGATTACCATCACCTCGTCGGCCGTGGTCTTCCTGGTCTATCTGATCGTCGGCTTCATCCTGGGCGATCAGGCGGCCAAACTGTACAGCCCCGACAAAAATCTGGTGGTTTACTCGCTGCTGCAGGGCGTCCTGTTCGGCGCCGGGCTGACCGTCCTGTTGACCGGGGTGCGGATGATGCTCTCGGAGATCATCCCGGCCTTTAAAGGGATCTCCGACCGCTGGATCCCGGAGGCCATTCCGGCGCTGGACTGCCCGATGCTCTTTCCCTACGCTCCCAACGCGGTGCTGATCGGCTTCATCGTCTCCATGATCACCTCGGTGATTACCATCGTCATCTGCGGGAAGCTGGGCGTCTTCGCCTATGCGGTGCTGCCGCTCACTATCACCTGCTTCTTTGAGATCGGCACCGCCGCCATCATCGGCAACGGCACCGGCGGCGCCCGGGGCGCGATCATCGGTTCCGCCGTGGCCGGAGTGCTGATGATTTTACTGGTGGGCTTTTCGATCCCCTTCCTCCAACATACGGTCGCCGATTTCCAGATCATCTTCGGCGGCAATGACTTCTCGCTGTGGGCGATCATCGTCGGTTTCGTGACCCGGCTGTTGGGGATGGGAGCGTAGGCCATGCGTTACGGCGAGATGTATCTGCAACATGTCCGGGAGATCGGCGAGCGGGTATTCAGGGAGCAATCGGATGCAATGGAGAAGGCGGCCGCGGTGATGGCCGACGCCATCGCCGCCGGCCGGACGCTGTACGCCTTCGGTTGCTCCCACGCGGGCATTCTGGTGGAGGAGCTCTTTTACCGCACCGGCGGGCTGGCCCTGATCAATCCGTTGTTCAATCCCACGCTGATGCTGAATACCCGGCCGGTCACCCTGACTTCGCGCATGGAAAGGCTGGAGGGCTTCGGCCGGGAGATCGTCGCCAGCAGCCCGTTGGGCCGGGGCGATGTGATCCTGATCCATTCGGTCTCGGGCCGCAACCCGGCCAGTATCGACGCGGCGCTGGAAGCCGCCCGGCGGGGCGCTTACGTGATCGCCCTGACCAATCTGGCGTATTCGCGCCAGGTGACCTCGCGCCATTCCAGCGGCAAGAACCTCTATCAACTGGCCGACCTGGTGATTGATAATTGCGGCGATTTTGAGGACGCCGCGATCGCCATCCCCGGTCTGGAGCAGAAGGTGGCTCCCACTTCCACGGCCGTCGGGGCGCTGATCGTCAACGCGATCCTGGTGGAGCTGGTGGCAAAACTGGTGGAACGGGGCATCGCCCCGCCGGTCTTCCACAGCGCCAATGTCGACGGCGGGGACGAGTACAATCAACGGATCTTCGCGGAATACCGCGACCGGATCCATTATTTATAAGGGCTGTGAGGGCGGTTGCGCTTCGGCGCGCCGCCTTTTTCGAGATATCAAAAGCCGGCCCGTGACAGCAAGATGGCTGTCGCGGGCCGGCTTTCATTTTGAATGGCAATTCAAATTTCTGCTACAGGTCGAGATTGAGCCGGAGGAATAACGCCGCATCATCGGTGATGATCCGGATCCCGATCAGATTCCGATCCAGGTCCTCATCCCTGGGAATCTCCAGCAGATAATCGTTTTCATCGTCGTCCCAGTCAAACTCCGGCCGCCAGGAGCGTTGATTGTTTTGGATGACCCGGAAGGCCAGGCTGCGGGCACGCATCGAATGATAAATCGCATCCCAATACGAACCTCTCCGGTAGAGCTGCAGCGCGTACTGCTGGTGGGCGATGGCCTGAGCCAAACCCGCCTTGTAATGGCGGTAGCGGGCCGCATCCTGCGCATCGGCTATCACTTGCGCGGTGCGGTGGATCGTCGACCTGGCATTGGCCTGCGCCTGGGAACGGGGCTCGCGGCCATAGCGGGGCGGCCGGGGACCGGGCCGCCGGTCATGCCGATCATATCGGTCACGATCATACCGGTCACGATCATGCCGGTCATCATCGCCGAAACGCGGTCCGTGGGGATCGGGGTGATTGGGTTGGTCATGCCAGCGGTCGTCATCGTCATGCCGCGGCGGGCCAGGGCGATGATCGGGCTGGGGTCCGTTTCCGGGCTTGCCGTCCGGCCGGCCGTGATCGCCGCGCCGGTCGTCGTCCTTGGGGGACGGACCGGGTCTGTTGTCCGGCCGACCGTGATCGTCGCGCCGGTCATCATTCTTCGGGGGCGGACCGGGTTTGTTGTCCGGCGGGTGATTGGGATTGCCGGGCCGGTTATCCGGTTTGCCGCCGGGCTGATGGGGGTCTTTCTCGCCGGGCTTATCCGGCGGCCAGGGTGTCGGGGTCGGCGTCGGCGCGGGCTGCGGCCCCCGGCGGGGCGGATTATGCGCGGCGTAAGTCCCGAGCGAACAGGCCAAGAGCATCGCCGTGAGCAAGCATATGCTGAACCATTTCTTCAAGGTGGACCCTCCTTATCCATAGCCAAAAATCGATTGTTGGAATTCAGTTGGATTTGTATAAGATAGACGAAACCCTTTCCAAAAATGTTCCAAAAATTTTTATTTATTTCAGTTAAGTAAGAACGGGCTCCCGGTCTCGGGAACCCGTTCGAAAGGGAAAATTCAACCTGCCGCGGCAAGATGGCTAAAAATTGACCAGGAACTGAAGATTGGCCCCGCGCAGCGAGTGGTAGCCCAAGCCGATGCCGACTTGGTCATTGCGGTAGACGATGCCGCCGGAGAAGGCCGGGTCCGTCTCGGTGGTGCTGGCATTCTCATAGATCCACCCCGTGGCCCGGGATTGGACCATGGTCTGGTGTTCCGCAAAGTACAGCCCGGCTCCCAGATAGACGGCGAGCTGCGGCTGGAGATCGAAATAACGTAAGGTGTCAAAACCGTATGTACCCGGTACGTAGTCATCGTCCACGACCCGGTAATCATCATGGGGGCACGGATAATCCAATGCATCCGGGTAGCGGCCGTCGCCGGGGATGGCTCCGGCCTCCAGGCCCCAGTCGCCGAAACGGCCTCCCACCGCCAGACTGCTACCGTCCCTAGCATCCCCGATGCTGAGGGTCACCATATCTCCCAATGGGGCCGCCTGGGCCGCGCCGGGCAGCGCCAGAAGCAGGGCGGCGATCAACAGAATTGACAGGATGGAGTCCCGTGTTGCCATTTGAAACCACTCCTCTCCATTTCTCTCGTTCCAACGGTCGAACTACCGGCGGCGTTCCTGTTGCCGGCGCACGATCCATTCCCGCTGGGCTTCCCGTTCGAGCTTGGTTTGGGGGGGCTTTTTCCAGGCCGGTGCCGGCGGCTTCCGGTAATAGCGTTCCCGTTGGCGGTCCGGGAAGCCGTGGGCCAGGGCCGGGAATGAGATGCTGCCGCCGAGGATGAGCGTAGCCAGAAGGGTCAAAGCCAATTTTCGCATCGAACTCAACTCCTTTGATTTTTTTGAATGAGTTGTACTGCTTGGCTTGATCATATACCCACGGGATGAATGGATCGTGGAGGAGTTGTGGAGAAATCATGGATCATCGGGCAATGATCCGCCATGGTCCGGCCGGGGCGACGTTATTGCGCTGTCCCGCCCGCCGTGATATAGTAAATCCGTTACTTGATGGCGCAGGGCATTTCTCAATTGGAAAGGGCAGTCGGATGAATATTCTCTCTGTGGAAAAAATTAGCAAAAGTTATGGGACCAAGCGTCTCTTCTCCGAGTTAAGCTTCGGAATTGCCGAGGGGGATAAGATCGGCCTGATCGGCGTGAACGGCACCGGGAAAACGACGTTGTTGCGGATTCTGGTCGGCCAGGAACCGGCCGACAGCGGGCAGGTGGTCTATGCCAACCAGGCCCGGATCGGCTATTTGCCGCAGAATCCTCTCTTCGACCCCGACAGTTCGGTACTGGAAGCGGCGATCCAGGGTACTTCGGCAGCGATGAAGCTGGTCCGGGAGTATGAGCGGCAACTGCAGGCAGTCGCCGCGCAACCCGGGGACCCGGCGCTTCAGGAAGAACTGCTCCGGCTGGGACAGCGGATGGATGAAGCGGGAACCTGGCAGCTGGAGAGTGAGGCCAAGACGATCCTCACCAAACTGGGGATTCAGGATTTTGCGGTCCGGGTCGGCACCCTCTCCGGCGGGCAGCGCAAACGGATCGCCCTGGCCGCGGCGCTGATCAACCCGGTCGAGCTGTTGATCCTGGACGAACCGACCAACCAGATCGACAACCAGACCGTCGATTGGCTGGAACAATATCTGCGGCAACGGTCGGGAGCGTTATTGATGGTGACCCATGACCGTTACTTTCTCGACCGGGTGACCAACCGGATCCTGGAGTTGAACGAGGGGAAGGCCTACAGTTATACCGGGAACTACAGCCTGTTCCTGGCGAAAAAAGCGGAGCTTGAGGAGCTGGAACAAGCGCTGGCCGCCAAGCGGCAGAACCTGTACCGCCGCGAGCTGGCCTGGATCCGGCGCGGCGCCAAAGCCCGTTCCACCAAACAACAGGCGCGGATCGAGCGCTTCGAAGATCTCCAGGCGCAAATGGGGGAGGCGTCTTCCCATGGCCAGCTGGAAATGACGGCGGGAGCGAGCCGGCTGGGCAAGAAAGTCATCCTCATCGAAGGTCTTGGCAAGAGCTTCGCCGGCCGGACGGTGATCCGCGATTTCAGCCACGGGTTCCAGCGCGGCGACCGGGTGGGAATCATCGGACCCAACGGCATCGGCAAGTCGACCCTGCTCCAGCTGATCGCCGGCAACCTCCAGCCGGATCAGGGCGTAATTGAACGCGGACCCACCGTCAAGCTCGGCTTTTTTACCCAGGAGCATCTGGAGATGGATGAGAGCCTGCGGGTGATCGATTTCATCAAGGCAGTGGCCGAGCATCTGCCGACCGCCGACGGCGGAACCATCAGCGCCTCCCAAATGCTGGAGCGGTTTCTGTTCCCGCCGGCCCTGCAATGGACGCCCATCGCCAGGATGTCGGGCGGGGAGAAACGCCGCCTGTACCTGTTGCGGGTGCTGATGGCCGCCCCCAATGTGTTGCTCCTCGATGAACCCACCAATGACCTGGACGTTCAAACCCTGAGCATTCTGGAGGAGTATCTGGAGGAGTTTCCGGGCGTGGTGATCGCGGTCTCCCATGACCGGTACTTCCTGGACCGGATCGCCGGAAAACTGCTGGTTTTCGAGACGTCCGGCCGCATTCTCTCCCTGGTGGGCAATTATAGCGATTATCTGGAATACCAGAGACGCCGGGAGGAAGCCGAGGCTCAGGAGGGGACCGCCGCCGGGCCGCCTCTTCCGGTTCGGCCCCGGACCGAGGGGGAAACGGCCGGCAAAGCCCGCCCCGTCCGCTTGAGCTATATGGAGCAGCGGGAACTGGAGGGGATTGAACCCGCCATCAACCAGGTCGAACAGGAATTGGCGGCGGTCAATGCCAAAATCGTCGCATCCGGCAGCGACTATCTGCTGTTGCAGGAGCTCACCGCGGCCCAGGCAGAACTGGGGCGGCGGCTGGAAGAATTCATGGAACGCTGGGCCTATCTGACCGAGCGGGCCGAGCAGATCGCCAAAAACAAGACTTGACCGCGTATTGCGCCAAAAAGCCGGAAATGGATTCCCCGGCAGCCGCCGTCCGGTCATTGCTTCACCAAATTGTAACAGCTCCGGATAACTGCGGAGTGATAGAATAGCCTCAAGAATCCCGCGCTGTAGCGGATGGTTCTATGCGGCGGAATTTAACTCACCCATCTAGCTTCCCTCTCTTTTGCGGAAAGAGAGGGCGAGGGTGAGTTAAATGGCTTAGATAGTAGGAGGAGTGTTCGGATGTTCGGGATCGTCAATTACGGGTTGTTTGTCCTTTCGGGGGTGCTCCTGAATATCACTCCCGGCTCCGATACCCTGTATATCCTGGGCCGCAGCATCTCCCAGGGCAAGAAAGCGGGCATCATGTCGGTGCTGGGGATCGGCACCGGAGCGCTGGTCCATACGTTGCTGGTGGCGGTGGGCCTCTCCGCGCTGCTGGCCCGGTCGGTGCTGGCCTTCAACCTCATTAAATACCTGGGGGCCGCGTACATCATGTATCTGGGGGTCCGGGCCTGGTTCGCCAAGGGCGACGGGCTCGCCCTGAAGACCCTGGAACCGGACAGTCCGCTGAAGATCTATGGCCAGGGCGTGTTGAACAATGTGCTCAATCCCAAAGTCGCCTTATTCTTCCTCGCTTTTTTGCCTCAATTTGTGACCAAAGACAATCCCTTCGGCCCCTTGCCCTTTATCCTGCTGGGCTTGACCTTCGTCACCACCGGAACGCTCTGGTGCCTGCTCCTGGCGGTTTTTTCGTCGCTGGCCACCGCCAAACTGCGGGGCAACCATCAATTTGCCACGCTGCTAAATAAACTGACCGGCGTGCTCTTTGTCGGTTTGGGCCTCAACCTGCTCCGGGCCAAGGCCGCCAATTGACAGCCCGTGCGGACGGCCCCTCTCCTCCGGTGGCGGGCCGTCCTGGAGTGGCTGAAGAGCGATTTTGATCCACAAAAGATCGATCCGGAACGACTGAAGATCGATCTTGAGCCATAAAAGATCGATCTGGAATGACTGAAGATCGATCTTGAGCCATAAAGATCGATCTGGAATGACTGAAGATCAATCTTGAGCCATAAAAGATCGATCCGGAATGACTGAAGATCAATCTTGAGCCATAAAAGATCGATCCGGAATGACTGAAGATCGATCTTGAGCCATAAAAGATCGATCGGGCGTTACAAAAAATGAGCATGCGCATCCCTGCGGGGATACGAAATTTGTTTTCTGAAACTCATTTCCGGGACTATCCCATTGGAATTGAACCGCAGAATTCCGGACGACCCGGCCCGGGGCACGTGATATAATGAAAACGGAATCGCGGCGGAGCGCGGGACAGGAGACTGAGCCGCCCGCGAGGCTCGAACCGCGTTTCATGGAGGCATCCCATTGGCTTGAAGGATGCCTCGAACCGTACGAAAGAAGGAGCCTCGGATGTTGAAATATGACAATAGCGCCCGGATGTGGCGGGCCGTGCTCGCCAGTGACCCCGGTGCCGACGGGCTTTTTTATTACGCTGTCCGAACCACCGGGATCTTTTGCCGGCCGTCCTGCAAGTCCAAACCGCCGCGCCCGGAGAATGTCCGGTTCTTCAGCTCCGCCGCCGCGGCGATGGCCGCCGGTTTCCGGCCCTGCAAGCGTTGCCGGCCCGACCGTCCGGAGGAGTACCGGGAGCCCGCCGTCGAGCTGAGCGAGCGGGCGGTGCGGATCTTGACGGCGGAGTATGCCGATCCGCAGATCCTGGCGGCCTTGCCCGGGCGGGTGGGCGCGAGCCCCGCCCACTTGCAGCGGCTGTTCAAACAACAGACCGGCCGGACACCCCGCGTTTTTTTGCAGGATTGGCGGATCCGGCAAGCCGCCGCGCTGCTGGCGGGGACGAAGCTGAATATCACCGAAATCTGCCTGGCAGTGGGATTTGAGAGCCTTTCCACTTTTTACGCGGCATTCCGTTCCATCACCGGCGCCGCTCCCGGAAGCTACCGGCGGGACCGCTTCCGTAGCGAGGAGGAACCACTGTGAAACTTGTCTATGATCGTTACGAAACCCCCTTCGGGCCGATCCATGTCATCCTGGACTCCAAAGGAGTCCGCGAGGTGGTGATGACCCCGGCGAAATGGGAGCAATGCCTGGGGGATCCGGCCTTGACCCATGATCCGCCGGCCTGCCGGGAAGCAGTGAGTCAGCTGGATGAGTATTTTTCCGGAAAACGCCGCCGCTTCAGCCTGCCCCTTTCGCTGACGGGAACCTCCTTCCAGCAAAACGTCTGGCGGGAATTGCAGGAGATCCCCTTCGGCGAGACCCGCAGTTATCAAGCGATTGCCCGGGCCATCGCCGCGCCGGGCAGCTGCCGGGCGGTGGGCCAGGCGAACCGGAGGAATCCCTTGCCCATCTTCGTCCCGTGCCACCGGGTCATCGGCAAGGACGGGAGCCTGACCGGATATATCGGAACCGGCTATCTGGATATCAAATCCTATCTGTTGCGGATGGAGCAAGCTTATTTAAAAGCCATGTGATAAAGTCTCCAATTCGGAAATCATCCTTTCAGTGGACTCAAAAACGACTTTATCACTTGCTTTTCTGAGCTTTTGTGTTCACCCTGGCCTTCGGACGGGGTTTATCACAACGCTTTTAAAAGCCATGTGATAAAGTCTTTTGAATCGGAAATCAGAAGGCAAAAAGGTTTATAAACGACTTTATCACTTGCTTTTCTGAGCTTTTGTGTTCACCCTGGCCTTCGGGCAGGGTATATCACAACGCTTTTAAAAGCCATGTGATAAAGTCTTTTGAATCGGAAATCAGAAGGCAAAAAGGTTTATAAACGACTTTATCACTTGCTTTTCTGAGCTTTTGTGTTCACCCTGGCCTTCGGGCAGGGTATATCACAACGCTTTTAAACAGCGCGGGGTAAACCCGACGGGGTTTGGCAGAAAGCGGCGCTGGACAAGCGGCGCTCCGGATGATAATATGGACCCAGGCATTCCTGGACGTTGGGGGCGCAAATCTGCCCGCGGCCCCGTAAACGGGATGAAAAGGACGGGACCTCCATGTGGAAATTGACACGGAAACAGAAACACGCCGTCGCCTTCGGCATCGGGTTATTATTTATTGCTTACGGAGCCATGGGAGCCATCTTCAAGCTGCAGCTGAATAAGGCGGTCGCCGATCAGATCAGTTTCGTCCTGATGATGATCGCGGCAATGCTTTTGCTGGGGAAAGACAAGACCGAACCGGCCAAATCCGAGGAGCAGCCGGTTCAGGAGAGCGCGGTCGAAGCTCCGGAAATTGAGGATCATAAATCGGAACAATAGGGCATAATATTGTATTGTCGATGAGTTCGGATGTGCAAAAACGGAGGCTGCGGTTGAGGCCTTCGTTTTTGTTTTCACTCGGCCCACCACTGCGCCACTGCGGTGCGGGGCCCCTGCATCAACAGGGGGTGAGCGTCCGGATCGAGCCAGCGGAGCAACTCCAACAAATCCTTCTCCGCCAGGGCGGTGCAGCCCAGCGTCCCCCGGTCCGGTCCTTTCCAGACATGCCAATGTCGTCAAGTGATGATTCCATATCTTGGAATTTGGTTTCAACGGTGCCTACACTGTAGACGATATGCGGGCCAACCGGGGCATGAATGCCCCGGCTACAAGATGGAAGTCCGAGTCAGGATGGCTAAAGGCAAGCGGCCAGGGATGGCAGTACGCGCAGCCCCTTCCCTGGCTAATTTTCAGCAGAATATTTTATCCCGTTTTTTAGGGCCTTTCAAGGTCCTTTCGCCTTGTAGCCGGGTGATTTATCGCCCGGTTGGCGTTCAATTCGTCAGTGAAATTTTTCCACGATAGCTTGATGACATTGCCCGGACATGCAAAAAAATCGCGCTGCCCCGGCCCGGGATCCGTTCCACCGTGTTGTAATGGATCACCACGGCATCATCATACAAATGATCAGAGCGCCGCAACGCCTCCGCCGAACGCCACCGCCCCCGGGCCGGCACGACCTGCCAGGTGTTGTACCAGGCCGAAGCGGGGTCATCCACCCAAACGTCATGGACCGTGGTTTGACGGTAGGGCATCCGGGTGCGGGGACGCGGGTATTTTCCGAAGCAGGGGCCGAGGCGGAAGAGGCCTTGGGGCGAACAACGGTCTCCTTCCACTTTATGAGGGGTGAAGCCGCCCGCCCCGATGACCGCGGCCAGCGGCGGAAAGACCGTTCGCCAATGACCGGCGTTCCGTTCGAAGGTTTCGAGCATGGCGGCCGGCCCCGGCCGCGTCGTAGCCGTGACCCGGATCAATTGCTGCGAATCCGGCCCATTTTTCAGGAACAGACCGTTGATCATACGCTCCATCGCCTCCCCGAAGGCCTGAAACCGCAGGCGAATTGGTTTGATTCACTCTTTCCATGCATAGATATGCCCGGGGCAGGATTTGACTCGGAAACAAAATGAAATGAGCGGGAGGAAAACCAATGGATCGAAGCAGTGGCCGGAGTCTTCCGGATTCGCCGGACGGCTATTCATACCGCTGCCTGGAGCGGGATCTGCTGCGGCTGCGGCAGCGTTATCCCCGGCTGGAACAGGGGAGCCTGGGCCGGAGCGTCCTGGGGCGGCCCCTCCATTATCTGCGCCTGGGGAACGGTCCCCACGAGTTCTTTTATAACGCGGCGCACCATGCCAACGAATGGATCACCAGCCCTGTATTGATGCGGTTCGCCGCGGATCTGGCGGCCGCTTATTCCGCCGGGGAAATGATCGGCGGTTACCCGGCGGCCGCGCTCTGGGAACGCAGCAGCATTTATCTGCTGCCCATGGTGAATCCGGACGGGGTGGAGCTGGTATTGGGGAATGAAAATCCGGAATGTTACGAGATCCCGGCGCGGGTCATCAGGGAACTGGCCGGCACCGGGACGCCGCTGGCCAGGGTCTGGAAGGCCAATATCCGCGGGGTGGATCTGAACTTGAATTACCCGGCCGGTTGGGAAGAGGCGAAGCGAATCGAGTGGGAGCAGGGCATCACCGGACCGGCGGCGCACGATTATGGCGGGCCGGCGCCGCTGTCGGAGCCGGAGACCGGCGCGGTGGCGGCTTTCACCTGCCAGCATGATTTCCGGCTGGTGCTGGCTTTTCATACCCAGGGCCGGGTCATCTATTGGCGGTATTTGGATGAATACCCTCCCGGGGCCTGGGAGATCGCCCAGGTTCTGGCCGCCGTCAGCGGCTACGGACTGGAAGCCAATCCGCCGGATGCCTCGTATGCCGGGTACAAAGACTGGTTCATTCACGACTTCGACCGGCCGGGCTTTACCGTCGAGGTCGGGAAGGGCGTGAATCCGCTGCCCGCCTCCGATCTGGAGGAGATATACCGGGAGAACTTGCCGCTCATGGTCCGGGCGGCCTTGGTCTGAGCGGCTCCATCGCGGTGGCCGGGGACTCTTTCAGCCGGTCCGCGGATGTGCAGAGGGGAGAAGCCTAATCCGTTCCGCTCCGGGTGGGACGGACGGCGTCGCCCGGAGCGGGCTTTAAAATTAAAACGGAAAAGCCGGTGCGGCGCGACAGGGAAAAAGCATTTTCCGTGGAATCATTGAGCGAAGAGAATTTCAATTACCATAATATTCCTTTCGCAATACGATATATAGTGAGTAGCCCGGATATATCAATCAATATATTGTGCTGCGAAGCTTTTCCGAAGAGATTTGAAATTCTCTCAGCATACAATTTCCAATGCTTACGAGCGAAGGAGGCTTTGGCCATGAAAACACTCAAGCTTGGCGTCCTGGGAGCTTCGCGCCATTTTATCACGCGGGTCCTGCCGGCGTTGCAAAAATCGGAATTCATCGCGGTTTATGGGATCGCGTCCCGGGATGGGGAGAAAGCCCGGGAAACGGCGGCCCGTTACGGGATCCCCCACCATTTCGCCAGTTATGAGGGGCTGTTGCAAGATCCGGCGGTTGATTTCGTCTACATTCCCCTCCCCAACGATCTGCATGCCGAATGGATCCGGCGTTCCGCCGACTCCGGCAAACATATCATTTGTGAAAAACCGCTGGCGATGAACGCCCCCGAGGCGGCTGCGGCGATCGCGTACGCCCGGGAAAAGGGCGTTCAGATTATGGAGGCCTTCATGTACCGGCTCCATCCCCAGTGGCAGCGGGTCCTGGAGCTGGTACGGTTCGAGGAGATCGGCCGGATCAGCGCCATTCACACCATCTTCAGTTACGCCAACAACGACCCCAAGAATATCCGGAATATCCGGGCCAATGGCGGCGGCGCGCTCTACGACATCGGCTGTTATGCCGTTTCCACGGCCCGTTTCGTGATGCAGGCCGAACCGTCGCGCGTTTTCTGCGCCATGAATGTCGACCCGCAGTTCCAGACCGACGTGCTCACCAACGGCGTGTTGGATTTCGGAACGGCCCGGGCCCTATTCAGCGTGAGCACTCAATCCTTTCCCCAGCAACGGGTCCAGGTCTTTGGAACCGGCGGCTCGATCACCGTGGAGATTCCTTTTAACATGCCCGCGGACGTGCCGGCCAAAGTGACCGTCCAGACCGGCGTGGCCACCCGCATCCTGGAGATCGGGCCGGCGGATCAGTACCGCCTGGAATTCGAAGCCTTCGGCCAGGCCATTGCGAACGGCGCCGCGCTGCCGATCCCGGCGGAGGATGCCGTCAACAACATGAAAGTCCTGGACGCGCTCTTCCGGTCGGCCGCTTCCGGGCAGTGGGAGACGCTCCCCGGTTGAGCCCATGCCACAGGCTGAAGCAAAATAAAAAACCCCTGGGTTGCCATCTCCGGCCCCCAGGGGTTTTTGACTGTTTAGCCCCGACAAATGTTGCGCCACGGGGAAAACGGAGCAGGGTCCTTTCTTACGTGAAGCCGTTTTCGTAAATCATTGGCAAGCCGGGGCCCGGAAGACCGCGCGCTCCCGGGCTGTAACGGCTCCTCCCTAACCTAATGATTAACGGGTAAGGGAGAATTTACAAGAATGTAATTGACAAAGCCATTCTTGCCAGGTAATATAAAGTTTGAATAAAAATATAAATAATTCATCTGTTCACCATACTATTATGAACGAGGCGAACGAAAATGCAAATGGAACGGAAAACCGAGATTCTCGATGCTTTCATGCGGCTGGTGTGCCGGTTCGGCCTGGACAAAACGACCATGCAGGACGTGGCCAAAGAAGCCGGGATCAGTGTGGGCTCCATTTATAATGACTTCAAAAATAAAGAAGAATTGATCGATGCTTTCGTCTGCCGGATTCAAGAGCAATTGATGAACCGGAGCAAGCGACTATTGGAACAGGACCACCCGGCCGAACAGCTGCTGCACGGTTTTATCGTAGAATTTTTCCTGCTGGTGGCGGAGACGGTCCGGGATAACCGGGGTTTTTTGCAGTTGCTCAAAGGAGAGGAAACCTTCAAGTATTTCCGGAAGAATTTTAAGAAACACGACCTGATGACCAGGGAGGTTCACGAACTCATCGCCCAAGTATTGGAACGGGGCGTACGGGAAGGCGTTTTTGAAGTCGACGACTACCTGAAGACCGCCCGGCTCTTCTTCAGCGCTTTCAGCGAGTATGCCAAGTTGATGGTTTTCAGCGAAGATCCCACCGAGACGCTGGCTGACGTCGAGGAGATGTATGCTTTTGTGAGCAAGGCGATCCGCCGGCGCTGAAAGTAAATTCCCCCAAATAGCGGACTCAAACCGTTTGGGATGACGGGAGGGAAGCGACAAACCGGGAATATTCTTAACCAATCTGTAATGAAACGATCAAACTTTGAAGATATTTCCATCGTATAGTATTTATTGTACAATATGGAGTACTTTGCTCCGAACGAGACGAGATTTGCAAATCTTGCGGAAAGTCAAGGGTGATATGATTGATGAAAAAAGTGATTGCCATCTTGGTAACAGTTTTACTCCTCGGTTTAATCGTTTTTACCTTATTTAAAAACAAGGCCGAAATCACTGAAAAAGCCAAACTCAACCCGATTACCTCGTATCCGGTCTCCGTGGTCAAAGTGGCCCATGAGAGTCTGAGCGAAAACCTGTCCCAGGTCGGAGTCATCTCCGCCAACAACGATCTGGCGGTCGTCTCCGAACAGCAGGGCAAAGTCACCGCGGTCATGGTTCAGGAAGGATCGTATGTCGCGGCCGGTTCGCCGCTGGTCCGTCTGGACGATCTGCTGGCCCAAGCCAACTTTATGTCGGTGCAGACCAGTTACGATAAAGCCAAGAAAGATTGGGAGCGCTATGTCACGCTCCAGAAAGACGGGCTCATCTCCGAGTCCGAGCTGGAATCGAAGCGCCTGTCCTTCAAGGCGGCCGAAGCCCAATATATCACGGCTAAACGCCAGTTCCGCAACGCCGTGATCACCTCGCCCATCTCCGGGGTGGTCACTTCCAGGCCGGTGAACCTGGGCTCGATGGTCAACGCGGGCACGGTGGTCGCCAATGTCGTGGATATCTCCAAATTCAAGGTGGAGCTGAATGTCGCCGAAGAGCACGCCTTCAAAATCAAAGTAGGCGATCCGGTCACCATTGAGACCGACGTCTATCCCGGGGTCAAATTCAGCGGCAAAATCGATTTCATCAGCGCCAAGGCGGACGATGCCCACACCTACCCGGTGCAGGTGGTAATCCCCAGTTATGACAAGAAGTATCCGCTTAAATCCGGCATGTACGGCAGGGTTTATTTCAATCTGGCCAGTCAGGAAGGATTGGTAATCCCCCGTGACGCGCTGGTCGGGAGCATTAGGCATCCTCAGGTGTACGTCGTGGAAGAGAACAAAGCCAAACTGCGGGATCTGGTGATCGGAGCGGAAGTCGGTACCAAGCTGATGGTATTGCAAGGATTGAATGAAGGCGAGACCGTGGTCGTCAACGGCCAGGACAATTTGAAGGAGAACATCGGCGTGGAGATCGTGAGCGCCGGTAAGGAATGAACTGGATTGAAGGGCAGCGTGGAATTTAATAAGTAGGTGATAAAGGAAATGACAATTACCGAGCTTTCGATCAAACGCCCGATCCTGATCATTGTGATCTTTTTGGCCCTGACCCTGTTGGGCGTGGTCGGCTACAGCCAATTGAAATATGAACTTTTCCCGAACATCAACATCCCCACGGTCAGTATTACGACCCAGTATGACGGAGCTTCCGCCAGCGCGGTCGAGTCCCTGGTGACCAAGAAGATCGAGGATGCGGTCTCCGGCGTGGATAAGATCGACACGATCACCTCCACCTCCCAGGAAGGAGTCTCCCAGGTTACCGTCTCCTTTAAACAGGATGCCAACATCGACTTCGCCCTGCAGGACGTGCAGCGCAAGGTCAACCAGATCCTGTCGGCATTGCCGGACGACGTGACCAGTCCGTCGGTCTCTAAAGTGTCCTTGGACGACATGCCGATTATCATCGCCGGCTTCACCAGCAATCTGCCAGATACGCAGTTTTATCAATTGATGGATGATTTTGTCAAACCGTCGCTCTCCGAGGTTTCCGGAGTCGGCAACGTCGAGGTGATGGGCGGCAATCAGCGCCAGATCAAGGTCAATATCGACCGCCAGAAGCTCCAATCCTACGGCCTGTCGGTCCTCCAAGTCCTCCAAGCGGTGCAAAACGCCAACCTGGAGTATCCCACCGGAACGGTCAAGGACCAGGACAGTCAGTTTGTGGTGCGGTTGTCCGGCCGGTTTGAGACGCTTGACGATCTCCGCGAGCTGGTGGTGAGCCGTTCGGAGGCGGGCGACATTTTACTCTCCGATGTGGCCGAGATCCAGGACGGCAAGGCCGAAAGCGTGGTCATCACCAGGATCAACGGGAAGACCACCATCGGCGTGATGATCCTGAAGCAATCCGACGCCAACGCCGTCGAAGTCAGCAAAGGCGTCCGCAAGGAACTGGCCGAGATCGAGAAGGAATACGCGAAATACAATTTAAAGGCCACGGTGGCCATGGACAACTCGACCTATACGGTGGATTCGGCCAACGCGGTCAAGGAAGACCTGTTGTTCGCCATTTTACTGGTGGCCGGGGTGATGCTGGTCTTTCTGCACAGCTTCAGGAATTCGCTGATCGTCATGATCGCCATCCCGACTTCGCTGGTGACCACCTTCACCGGCATGTGGGCCCTGGGATTCAGTCTGAACATCATCACTTTGCTGGCCTTGTCCCTGGTCATTGGTATTCTGGTGGACGACGCCATCGTGGTGCTCGAGAATATCTACCGCCATCTGGAGAAAGGCGAGGATAAGCGGAGCGCCGCCTTGAAAGGGCGGAACGAGATCGGCTTCACCGCGCTCTCCATCACCCTGGTGGACGTGGTGGTCTATCTGCCGTTGGCCCTGGTTTCGGGGATCATCGGCGGAATGATCCGCGAATTCGCCCTGGTTATGGTGGTCTCCACCCTGACCAGCTTGTTCGTGTCCTTCACCGTCACCCCCTTGCTGGCTTCCAGATTTGGAAAGCTGGAGCAGTTGACCAAAGGAACCCTGATAGGGCGGTTCGGCCTGATGTTTGAGCGATTCTACGCCGCGCTGACCAAAGATTATGTGGCGGTGCTCCGGGCCAGTCTGAAACATCCGCTGCTCGTGCTGTTCCTGGCCACGGTATTGTTTGTGGCCGCTGTCGCCTTGGTGCCCATGGGCTTCATCGGCAGCGAGTTCATGCCCCAGTCGGATCAGGGAGTGCTCTCCATCCAGCTGGAGATGCCGATGGGGACCAAATTGGATCAGACCAACGCGCTGACCCAAACGATTGAAAGAGAGCTCTCGGCGATGCCGGAGATCGAGTCCTGCTTCACCGCGGCCGGCGTCGGCGGTCAGAATAACGCCACGGCCAACAGCGCCTATTTCTATGTCAATCTTGTTCCCAAGAAAGAACGCAAGCACAGTACGGAAGAGGTACGCCAATTATTAATTAAAAAATTTGAAAAAGTCCCCGGGATCAAGCTTCATATTACCCAAGCCGGCTTGATGGGCGGCGGCAGTTCGTCCCCGATCCAGCTGGCGGTCTCCGGTCCGAGCTGGAACCGGGTTATGGCCGCCGCCGAGGATGTCAAAAAGATCGCCGAACAGATTCCGGGCACCTCCGACGTCCGGCTGTCGTCCGAGGAAGGCCAGCCGGAGATGAGGATTCAGATCGACCGGAAAAAAATGGCCCGCTTGGGCCTGGACATTGCCACCGTCGGCCAGACCCTGCGGATCGCAATGGCCGGCGACGATAATACTAACTTCCAGGACCGGGACGGCACCGAGTATGCGATCAATGTGATGCTCGATGAGTTCAACCGCAGCCGTACCGCCGACCTGGGCGAGCTGGCGGTGATGAACAAATCGGGCCAATTGGTGAAGTTGAGTCAGTTCGCCAGCATCGTTCCGTCCACCGGACCGACCAAGGTGGAGCGGCGCGACCGGTACTATGCGATCACCGTTTCATCCCAAGCCATCGGCCGCGCCAGCGGCGATATCGGCCGCGATATCATGCAGGCCGTAATGAAGAAAGGTTTGCCGGAGGGGATCAAGCTGGCTCCGGTCGGAACCCTGAAGACCATGGGTGAATCCTTCGCCAGCCTGGGACTGGCGCTCATCGCGGCGATCGTCTTCGTCTACCTGATCATGGCGGCGCTTTACAACTCGTTCATTTATCCCTTCGCGGTGCTCTTCTCGGTGCCGCTGGCCATCATCGGCGCCTTGCTGGCGCTGGGCCTGACCCAGAAGTCGCTGGCGGTCTTCTCGATTATGGGCATCATCATGCTGGTCGGCTTGGTCAGCAAGAACGCCATCCTGTTGGTGGACTTCGCCAACCGGGCGCGCGAGGAGCAAGGACTGGGTATTCACGACGCCTTGCTCGAAGCCGGCCAGGAACGGTTGCGGCCGATTCTGATGACCACCCTGACGATGATCCTCGGCATGTTGCCGCTGGCCTTCTCGGCGGCGGTCGGTTCGGAGTACAAGACCGGTCTCGGCTGGGCATTGATCGGCGGTTTGACCAGTTCCATGTTTATGACCCTGGTGGTGGTCCCGGTCGTCTATACCAAAATTGAGCAAGTCCGTGAATTCTTCATGGGCCTGAAAGATAAATTGAGCCGGAAACCGAAAGCAGTATATGAACGTTAGGATTTTGGGAATTTTATGCGGAGAGTCCGGAACCGGCATGCGAAGCCCCTTTCGATTATTTTGATAGATTGGGCGGCGCGAGAGGAATTTCGCTCCGGTTCGCGAAAATCTTGGGAAGATCTGTAATGTAAGATCCGCCGGGTCCGTTGGTTCCGGTGACAGGTCCGAAGATCAATATGTAGGAGGTTGTATAAGCCATGTTTCGAAAAGTAATTCTCTGCCTGGTGGTATTGATGGCGTTGGCGCTGCCGGCCAACAGTTTTGCCGCGGCTCTCGCTCAGCCGGAAACATTGACGCTGAATCAATGCATCGATCTGGCATTTCAGAATAACCAGCAGATCAAGCTGGCCGCCAAAAACGTGGCCATCGCCCAGGAAGCGGTGAAAGAGGCGGAAGCCGGTTTCATGCCGAGCCTTTCCTATGAGGCGGGCTACAGCCAGGCTGACCCGGCGCAATATCAAATCGGCAATAGCTTGGAGAAAACGCGGTTAGCCGGCGGGATTACCGGCACCTTGCCCTTGTTTACCGGCGGCAAGCTCGAGAACGCGTTGAAACTCGCCAAGATCAAACTGGAATCGGCCAAAGAAGATGAGCGCAAAGCCAAGCAGACCCTGACCTACAATGTCAAGCAGGCTTATTACAACGTCTGGCTGGCCGATCAGGTTTTAAAGGTGAACCAGTCTTCTTACGACAACTTGAACCACCACGTCCAGCAGGTCCAGAACTTTTACAAGGTCGGCACCTCGTCCAAGTTTGATCTGCTCCGCGCGGAAGTGCAGCGGGACACGATCAAGCCGAAAGTGATCGCCTCCCAGAACCAGTTGGCCTTGGCCAAACTGCAACTGGCGACCACCATCGGCCTGCCCAAGGAGAAACAGTACACGGTGGCCTATGACGTCTCCAAACTCCAGCTACCGGCGTCCGTCACCCACCAATTGCAACAGGTATTGGACGCCGCTTACCAGGACCGGCCGGAGATCCGCCAGATGCACCAGTCGGCGGAGATCAGCAAAGTCCAGACGGAGCTGGTGAAGGCCGGGTATAAGCCGGATGTCGCCCTGAGCGCTTCTTATAGCGGGGCCGCCAAAGATTTTGGCTTTGACGGATGGAAGAATCTCTGGTCATTGACGATCGGTGTCAAAGGCGATTTCGGTTTCACCACCAAGCCCAAGATCGCCCAGGCCAAAGGGAATGAAGAACTGATTGCCATCAAAGAGGCGGACCTGAAGGATCAGATCCGGCTGGACGCCGAACAGTCGCTCCAAAACCTGGCGGAAGGCATCGAAACGACCCGTGCCAATCAAGCCAATATCGACTTGGCGAAGGAATCGCTCCGCCTGACTCAGGCCCGTTTCGACGCCGGTCTGGCGACCACCATGGATATCATGGATGCGCAGCTGGCGCTGGATCAAGCTTTGAGCGGCTACTACCAGGGCGTCGTCTCCTACCTGGTGGCCGAGGCTAAAATTGATCTGGTGGTCGGCAAGTAACCGGCAGCAGACGGGAATTCCGCGATGCTTGCGCGATATTTTCTTATCAACCAAAGCTCCCCAAAAAAGGGGGGCTTTGATTTTTTTATAACAAAGATTGACCGGAAAATCGAAGATTGCTCCGGAATTGGATGGGCGGCAGCTGGCTCAGAGGCTGATTTCCAAAACGGCTGAATGGCAAAGGGGAGCACTACGGCCGGCAGGGGACGGACGGCGGATCATGCGCCGGAGCTATCGTTCAAGCAGGACGTTAGGGACCGGCTGATCGAAGAAGTTTAAAAAGATCTGGACCAGCTGGGGATCGAATTGGCTGCCCGAATTGCGGGCGATCTCGGTCAGGGCGTCTTCCAACCGCAGCGCCTTACGGTAGACCCGGTCGTGGGTCATGGCGTCAAAGGCGTCAACGATGGCGATGATCCGCGAAATGAGCGGAATCTGTTCGCCCTTCAGCCCGAGCGGATAGCCGGTGCCGTCCCAGCGCTCGTGGTGGGTCAGGATCCCTTCGGCGATATGGTTCAGATACAGTTTGGCGATTCTGTAGCCTACCTCGGGATGTTTCTGGATGATGTCGAATTCCAGCGGGGTCAGGGGACCGGGCTTGCCCAGAATGGAACTGGGCACCGCCACTTTGCCGATGTCGTGCAGGGTCGCCAGCAGGGCCAGGTTGTCCTTTTCCAGCATGGAAAGGTCCAGGACCTCGCCCATCCTTTGAGCCAGTTCTTTGAGGCGCCGCGAATGCTCGTCGGTCTCCTGGTACTGACCGGCCAGATCGGTTTGGAGCGAGACCAGCAACGAATTGTAGGATTTGTTCTGTTCCAGCAGCTTATTGCGGTACATCCGTTCGTCGGCCTCTTTGAGGACCTCGCGGTAGGTCTGGTTGGGGGTTTCCTTGACGGCAAAGCCCAAGGCGATGCTGAGCGTGACCGGTTGCGATTCGCTGGACAGGAAACGCTTGCGGATCCGGCGGCAGAGCCGTTCGATGGCTTGGACATCGGGGTCCGGTACCACGATGGCGAACTCGTCGCCGCCCCAGCGGGCGATGAGATCCGCTTTGCCGCAGGCCTCCTGAAGGAGTTTGGCGGCCCGGCGCAGAAACCGGTCGCCGGTCTCGTGGCCGAAGGTATCATTCACCAGCTTCAGACCGTTAATGTCGCCGAGAATGACGCCATAAGCGGCACTGTTTTGTTTATCCAGTTTTTTCAGCTCTTCTTCGAGAAAGGCGCGGTTATAGACCCCGGTCACCTGGTCGTTGAAGGTCAGCTTTTTGAGCTTGGCCTCCATCTTTTTGCGCTCGCTGATGTCCCGGGCGACCGCAAGCAGCAGCGGCCGGCCGTCCAGCTCCAGCAGCAGGCCGTTGACCTCTACTGGGATGCGCGCTCCGTCGCGGCACTGATGGACGGTTTCAAAACAAATCTTGCCGTTCTCCTGGAGTCTCTGGGCGATCTTCGGCGCCTGGGCGCGCCATTCGGGAGCGATAATCAGCTGGCTCGGTTGACCCAGGAGCTCTTCCCGGGCATAGCCTAGCGTTTGACAGGCTGTGGCGTTCACTTCACGGATGAGGAAAGGTTTGGCGATATCACAAAGGATCACCGGGTCGCCGAGGCTATGAAACAGATCCTGAAAACGTTGATCGCCGGACCCCGGCGCAACCTGCGCCCCTCCCGCCGCCGCGGCGGCGCGGCCGAACCATAACACGCGGCCCGGAAAAGGCAGTGCAATTTCCCAAGTGGCAATCTCAGCCACCGAGCCGTCCAACCGCTGATACGCTTCCACGCCGGTACGAACCGCCGGTTCGGCGGCGCCAGCCACTTGAAGCCTGGCGGCCAGTGCGGAACGGACTTCGGGCAACGCCAGCTCTAAAAGGGATCGGCCGCATAATTGCTCGGAGTGGCTTGCGGCAAATAAGCGGAGGGCGGCGGGATTCGCCGCGACGATCCGGCCCTTCTCCAGAATGAGTTGCGCTTCCGGGAACAGTTGAAACATTTGGGAATGAAAACGTTTCGTCTGTAATAAGCGGATTGCATTCTCCGCCTGGATCCGGGAGAGCGTTTTCCTGACTCTGTAATAGGCTTGAAGTTTGATGGCGTTGTGATAATATTTCATCCGGTTCTTCCCAAGCAATCGCCGAAATTTTGATGATACGGGTTGCGCCTAAAGCCGACCATAATGGATACATTATGGAATTGATTTCATCCTGTATACCCTATATTTTAACACAAAATTTATCTGAGCTGGTAGGTTTTCTTTTCCAGATATTCACTGGTTTTTGTCGAATAATGCTTCGAAAGGACGGGGCCGGGCGGTGCGCAGATATTCCCGGATGACGCCGAGCGGCACCGCGCCCCCGGTCGAAGTGGCGTCGGTCAAGCAGAAACGGGCATTGGCGTTAGCCAGCCGGACCGTGTCGAAGAGCGGCCAATCCTGGTGAATGCCGAACAGCATCGCCGCGCAGAAAGCGTCACCCGCGCCGACGGTCCCTTTGATCGCGGCGCTTTCCATCTCGAAAGAGGGGACGAAGACGCCCCGCCCTCCTTTGGGGATCGCGTAAGCGCCCTCGGGAAAATGGACCGCCACCAATTGGTTGACCCCGCTATCCAGCAATGTTTGAGCGGCCGCCGCCAGCTTGGCGGGGACGATCTGCCGGTCGGAGTCGCGGAGCGGGTAGCCCACCGAGGCTCCGGCCTCGATCTCGTTGACGATCAGATAATCGATATAGGGCAGGCAGGGGATGACGATCCGCCGGAATCTGTCGCTGGCCTCGGAGACGACATCCACCGAGGTCCGGTAGCCCTCTTCCCGCAGCCGGTGCAGCAGGCGGGCCGCCTTGACGCCGTATTGGGGATCGGGACCGTCCAGCTTATCCAGGAGCAACAGGTAACCCAGATGAAAAATCTTGGCCGAGGTTTCCAGCCCGGTCAGATGCTCCAGATCGAGCAGCGCGTTGGCTCCCCGGGAATGAAAGAAGGTCCGGACTCCGCTGCCGGCCTCGGTCATCACCTGGGTAATGGAGGTGGACTGTTCGGCGGTACGGGTCATGTGCCGGATGTCGATCCCGTTTTGAGCCAGGACTTCCAGGATGAAGTCGCCGTCCGGATCCCGGCCGATCATCCCGGCCGCATACAGCGGCAGGCCGCTTTGCAGCTTGGCCAGATCGACCAGGACATTAAACGGCGCGCCGCCGGTGCCCCGGTACTCCTCCAGAATGTTGGCCAGCATGCCCCGTTCCGGCCAGGCGTCGATCAATTTGACCTGGTCCACAATCCAGTTGCCCGCGGCGATAATGCCATTGCGCATGATTCTCACCTCGAATGAAAGTCTTTATTTTATTATTTTGGATGCAACACCTTGATCTCCGGTCGGCAGGGATGGGGCGTATAGGCATGCTCAGAGCCGGCAGGCAGCCACGCTGTAGGGCCGCCTCCGGATAAAGCTGCCACCATGGGATAACCGGTCTTTGGCTGGATAAGACCGATGGCGATGCCGATAGAACGATCGCAAGCAATTTTCCGCGATCCGGCGCAGGAATCAAACTGCGCCCCCTCCTGCTCGCTCCGCCTGGCATTCGGATGGAAAAGGATATCATGATCGGTTTCAATTTCTATAGTATTGAAATATCCCCCGAAAAGCAAGCCCATTTCGCGAGGGCTTCTTTTTATAAAAAAAGCCGTTTTTTTGGAAAACAAACGGAAGTCGCTAAAGGATAAATGCATTTATTCAAGAAATATTCCCAGGGGGTTTATAAAAATACTCCAGTTCTGCCGGCAAGGCTCCCTTGCCGCGGGATTGGCCCCGAAGGAGGTCCACCCGATGCAGGTTCAAGATTTGGTTGGCGTCTGGAAACTCGTCTCCTGGGAGGTCTTGAATCCGAGTCAGAAGATCGCGCGGCCGTTCGGCGAAAGGCCGGTGGGTTATCTGATCTATCACCCGCATGGGTATGTAACCGTTACGGTAATGCAATCGCCCGCCGACGTCAACGGGATGGAGGCCCTTTTCCGCAAATGGATGCAGCCCAATGCGTCGGCATTAGGCTTCTTCAGTTTTTGCGGCCGTTTTGAAGTAGCGGGGGAGACCGTCCGCCATCACTTGGAGGTCTGTTCCATCGCCGAGTGGGTCGGTCAGACTCAGGTGCGGAACTGCCGCTTCGAGGGGGAACGCTTGACCCTCGGTGCTGTCGAGGATCAGAGCGAGCACCGCCTGGTTTGGGAACGCCGCCGGGGTTCGGAAGCGACTTGAGTCAGCACCGGCGCCGGTGAGCGGCGGTGGGTCTTGCCAGGGTTCATGCCCCAGCGCATGGAAAAGCACGGCCTGAAGAATGAGTTCAATGAATTGGCTATCAACACCCCGAGCGAGCGGGGGACAGGAAGATACATGTGAAAAGGGACCGTCGGAAATGCTACGCGGGATGAATCCGAAAAATCAATCTTGTCGCTGGATGCTGGCGATCCTGCTGTTTATTGCCGGGAGCGGCAGTTATCTTGTTTTGCTGCGGACGCTGAAGGGGAATGCCGGGGGGATTTGGAATTCATGGCTGATCGCGGCCCTCGTTTGCCTGGCGCTCGGCTTGGCGGCGTTGAGCCTTTCCAACCGGGAACTCCGCAAACGGCTGTCGAACGTCGAGAAGCTTTCCAACAGCGCCATTGACGCCGCGGAGATCATCATCATCCAGTTTGACCGGGATGGCCGGATCGTCGATCTGAATCAATTCGCCGAAATGAAGTTGAAGTATGAAAAAAGCGCCTTGGTCGGGGTTAAGTCCATCGCCGATCTCATCGGTGGCGACATCCTGGCCCGGATTACCGCGGCCCTCCAATCGGGCAGTCTCGACCGGACGATCCACAATTATGAATTCCCATTGCGCGGCCGGTCCGGACAGGTTATCAACGCGTTGTGGAATATTCATTGGGTGCGGGGCGGCCTGAATACCCCGGACTGCATTGAGATCATGGGGCTGGACATCACCGAACGGGCCGAGTCCGAACGCAGGCTGCTGGAGAATCATCGCGAACTGATCCGCCTCTATAAAGATCTGGCCCATTCTAAGCAGAAACTGGATCAACAATACAATGAACTGCGGATCACCCAGGAGCAACTGGCGGTCAGCGAGGAGCGTTCCCGCCTGGCCCAGGAGGGCTCCAAGGTAATCGTTTGGGATTGGGATATCGTCGCCAAACACCTGTACCTGCCTCCGGCATTCTGCGCAGCGCTCGGTAGGGAACTCGCGGAGATCAACGCCGATATCCAGTCTTTTTTGGAACAGGTGATCCACTCCGACGATCGGCAGCGTTTCGACGAATTGTACCGGATCAACCTGCACCGGAAGAAGCCGGAGATCTATTTTGAGAGCCGGGTCCGGCTGCGGGATGGGAACTACAAATGGTTTTTGGTCCGCGGCGGGGCCGTCCGTAACGAGCGTCGCCGCTTTGTCCGGCTCACCGGAACGCTGACGGACATCACCGAGCGCAAGACCCAGGAAGACATCATTCACCGTTTGGCCTATTACGACCTGCTGACGGGCCTTCCCAACCGGACCATGCTGCTGGAACGGCTGACCCTGGCCGTTCACAAACTGCAGGATCCGCCGGGGGAGATGGCGATCGTCTTCATTGATATCGATAACTTTAAGAATATCAATGATTCCTACGGCCATTCGGTCGGGGATCAATTACTGGTGGAAGTGGGCCGCCGCATCCTGTCCGCCCTGGACCGGGAATATCTCGTCGCCCGGCTCGGCGGGGATGAGTTCGTGGTGCTGCTGGAAGATCTTCAAGACGGCCTCTCCGTGCAGCGCTGCGCCGATCGGATCATGGCTCAATTCGGGAACTTTTTCAAGATCGGCCGGCATTCTTTCTTTGTGACGGTCAGCATGGGGATCGCCGTCTTCCCCGACCATGCTGACAGCGCCGAACAGCTCCTGAAGAACGCGGACATCGCGATGTATCAAGCCAAGGCCGCCGGAAAACGAAGTTATTTTCTCTACAACCATGCCATGAACGAACGGATTCTGGAGCAGACCACCTTGGAGAACGGCCTGCGCCAGGCGCTTCAGAACCAGGAATTCTTCCTGGAATACCAGCCGCAGACCGATCTGAGGACCAACCGGATCTCCGGCTTTGAAGCGCTGATCCGCTGGCGCCGGCCGGAATACGGCGTCATGCCGCCGCTGAAGTTCATTCGCATCGCCGAAGAGAGCGGCTTGATCCATGAGATCGGGATCTGGGTCCTCGAGAATGTCTGCCAATTCATCAAAACCCTCCACCGGGCCGGACTCCGCCATTTCCTGGTCTCCCTGAACGTATCCGCGGTCCAGTTGCGGCGCGAAAACTTCGCCGGGGCGGTGCGGGAGATCATTGCCCGGGAAGGGATCCTTCCCGAAAACATCTGCATCGAGATCACCGAAACCGTCTTGATGGAATCGCTCGAGGAGAACATCGAGAAGCTCAAGACCCTGGCTGATTTGGGCATCACCGTCTGTCTGGATGATTTCGGCACAGGGTACTCCTCGCTCAATTACCTGAAGCAACTGCCGATCCAGATCGTCAAGATCGATCGCTCGTTCATCGCCGACATCAGCGCCGACAATACCTCCAGCCAGTTGGTGGCCTCCATCATCGAGCTGGCTCACAAGATCGGCCTGACGGTGGTCGCCGAAGGGGTGGAGACCGAAGAGCAACTGGCATCGCTGGGCCGGCACCAGTGCGATATTGCCCAGGGCTTCCTGCTGGGCCGGCCGCTGCCGGAGCAGACGGCCCGCGAAATCGCCGCCGCGAACCTGGCCTGATCGCGGCGGCCTTTCTGGAACCCGCTCCCGTCCGTCATTTCCACGGCTCTCCCGAAATCCCGCTTCCCGTTCCTCGCCCGTTCTCATCAATGACTGGGTAAGCGGCTTCTCTCGCCGCAGTTTCTCCTGGAGCAGCTCTCCATGATCGTCCGGTTCCCGGGGATGCTCCTTCCGCTTCCGAAGCAGCCCGCGCAGTCATGGCGCTTTCTCACACAGTAATTGTGCATGCTCACACGGTAATGGTGCGAACTCGCCCGGTCACTGCGTATCCTTACACAGTAACTGCGCATCCTCGCACAGTAACTGTGTAAGCTCGCACCATGATTGCCGATGATCGCCCGGTCGCTGTGCAAGCTCACACCATAACCGCGCAGGTTCGCCCGGTCACCGCGGAAGCTGATTCAGTGACGGAACAGCTTCCTTGGAATAGCGTAACAGCCGGTGGAGCGACCGCGGATGCTTCCCGGGCTGCCGATGGTTCGCTCCCTAGTATGGCTTCGGGCGGGAGAATCCGGGGCGGATTGCCTTTGGCGGGTTTCCCGCCTTTCTTTGCTGCGGTGTGGGCTCATTCAAAAGCCGCCGCATATTCCCGCCCAGCACCAGCTCGGTAACGGCCGGATCGGGGCTCAGCCGTTCGACCATCTGCCGGGCCAACAGCGGGATTTGATTCCATGATAAGCAATGGGAGTGTATAATCAAAGTACGCACTATTTGGTGCGGTAGTTACCCCGCCGAGACTATTCCCGCCTTGGAAATGCGGGGAAAAAGGAGCGCCACAGGATGAATGAGCAAAGCTTGAAGGAACGCTGCCCGATGGATGCAGCCCTCAGTGTGATCGACGGCAAATGGAAGATCTTTATCCTCTGGCATCTGTCCCAGAGAACGATACGCTTCAACGAACTGCAACGGCTGATGCCCGGGATCACCCAAAAGATGCTGACCCAGCAACTGCGGGAACTGGAGCGGGACGGCATGATCCACCGCGAGGTGTATCCCCAGTTCCGCCGAAGGTGGAGTACTCGCTGACCGAGTGCGGCAGGAGTCTGGGGCCGATCCTGGAGCTGCTCTGCCAGTGGGGGAAACAGTATCTAAGCCTGGCGAAGCCGCTTCAGGCCGCCGCTCGGGCCGATGAATAAACCGTTGCGCGGTTAGCGAATTTCGGCGCGCCAGACATGAAAGAGCCGCCCCGCTAATATTCATAATTGGGGGGTTGGCGATGCGAGTATTCTTTATCAGCCGCAAGTTGTTATGGGGTTTCTTTCTGACGTTGGCCGGAGGAGGGGCGCTGGCGGTGATCGGACTGAATCCGGCCCGGCCGATCATGAGTGACGGGTACCAGATCCGGGAGCAATTCCCGCCTTTGACCTACGTGCCAGGGTACGAACAGGGGCCGCGGGTCCGGGCCGGGGCGGCCATTATCATTGAGGCGAAGACCGGCGCGATTTTATTCGCCAAAAACGCCGAACAGCGGCGGGCGCCGGCCAGCACCACCAAGATGATGACGGCCATCGTGGCCCTGGAGAAAGGCAATCTGAACCGGACCGTTACCATCAGCCGCCGCGCGGCGGCGGTGCCGGGGTCGAGCATTCCGATCCGTGCCGGCGAGCGGGTGTTGTTGAAGGAACTGCTCAAGGGAATGATGCTCGAATCGGGCAACAACGGCAGTGTGGCGGTAGCCGAAGGGGTGGCCGGCGGAGTTGATCCGTTCATCGAACTGATGAACCGGAAGGCGAAAGAGATCGGAGCCTTGCAGACCAACTTCAGAAACCCCCATGGGCTGCGCGCGCCCTCTCATTATACGACGGCGCTGGATCTGGCGTTGATCGCCCGCTATGGCCTGGCCAATCCCAAATTTGCGGCATTGGTGAGCCGGAAGACCGCCACCCTGCAGAAACTGGGCGGCAAGGATGAAAAGCTTTGGAACACCAATCGTCTGCTCTGGAGCTTTCAGGGCGCCGATGGCGTGAAGACCGGCACCACCAATGAGGCCGGGTATTGCCTGGTGGCTTCGGCCACCCGTGAAGGGCAGCGCTATATCGCGGTGGTGCTCAACTCCGGGGATCGTTGGGGCGATTGCGCTCGCATGCTGGAGTATGCTTTTACCGAGTTCACCACGGTCCAGATCGCCAATACCCGGAAGGCGCTGGCCCGCGTCTCCGTGGCGGGCGGCCGGCCCCGGCAAGTTCTGGTATATCCGCGCGCCAACCTCTTCGCGGTGGTGCGCAAGGGCCAGGAAGGGCTGGTCCGGGCGCAGCTGACGCTTATTCCCCAACCGGTCCGGGCGCCGCTCCATCCGGGCCAGGCGTTGGGGAAAATCGGCTACCGTTTTCAGGATCAGACGGTAACCGGGGTTGATCTGGTCGTCCGGCAACCGGTCCGGAGGCGCTGGTGGCCCTGGTGAGTGCCGGAATGCGGCAGCGGGGGGAGTTCGGAAACGCGCCGGCCATCGCGGCCACTTTCATCGGGACGGTGGTCGGCGCCGGGTTCGCGTCCGGCCAGGAGATCTATCAATTCTTCAGCGCCCAGGGCATGAATGGCGCGCTGGGATTGGTATTAACCGTGCTCCTGCTGGGAGTGGCGGGGGACCGGGTGTTTCAGATGGGACGGGTGATTCAGGCCCGGTCCTATCCCGACTTCCTGCGATATATCTTGGGGAAACGCCTGGCTTTCGCGGTTGACCTCCTGCTGTTGCTGTTCTTTGTCATTCTGATCGGAGTGATGTTCGCCGGGTCCGGGACGATCTTTGCCGAAATGGGACTCGGCTATTGGACCGGGATCGTGGCCACCGCCGTAATCCTGATCGCGGTACTGTTGCACGAACTCCCCGGTCTGATCACTGCCAATCTGATCATCATTCCCCTGATGTTCTGCGGCGCAGCGGGAGTGGCCGTTTTCGCCATGATGACGCGTTGTTCCGGCTGGCCGTCGGGCTCGGCCGATCTCCGCTGGTTCCTGCCGTCGCTGCAGTTTTCCGCCTACAATCTGATCCTGGCCCTGCCGGTGCTCTTATCCCTGGCCCAGCGCTATCCCTTGGCCAAAACCTTACGGAAAGGGGGCTGGCTGGGGAGCATCGGACTCGGTCTCATGGCGGCACTGATCCATGGAGCCATCCTTAGCCATCTGCCGCACCTCCGGAACAGCCCCTTGCCCATGGTGGATCTGGCCCGAGCGGCCGGGACCTGGATGTACTGGGGGTATGCCTTCATTCTATGGGCCGAGATGTTGACGACCCTCTTCGCCAACACTTACGGGGTGGCGCAACGAGCGGCGGTCCGTTCGGGCTGGCCTTTCCGTTTTTGGGTGCTGGTCCTCACCATGCTCGGGATCGCCATTGCCCGGGCCGGATTTGTCAATCTCATCGCCCGCTTTTACCCGCTCTATGGACTGCTCAGTCTGATTCTGCTCATTGCCATCTTGACAAAGCGCTTGCCGGCTGCCGCACACTAAGCAACCGGACCGGGGCTCCGTTCTTTTGGCTAAAAAAATTTTTCCCATAGAATTCGTTAAAAACGGGGTTCCCAGAGCGCCCGCCCGGAGACTGTCCGCTCCGAAAGGCAGTCCGGGAGAGGGTTTGGGGCGATCCTGGGACATCCGCGGCGAATCGGTACTTTCTAGCGAAGGAGGGCCCCGGCGGCGGGAGGCGAACGTGGAGAAGCTGAGCCGGCGAAGGGGAAACGGACAGCCCCGTGACGGTTTGCTCCCGCTTTGCCCTTGTCACAGGGCCGGGAGTCGAAGCATAATGCTGGCTTTATGACGTTTTTTGGTGGCAAATTAAGGAAAGTTCTGGGGCTTTTGTTTAAAAAAACGACATGATTGGGCGAAACGGGGTGCTATACTTGTTAAAGTGAATCATGATAGGCAGAGGACGGACGGAAACGTTTCAAACCGCTGATGCGGCTTCGCCGACCTGCTGTCGGAATTGTGGGGTGGGGTTGTTGGCCGGAGAATTAACCTTGCAGTATCAGAAAGACGCAATCCCGAACCGGAATCTCCTGACGGAATGCCGCGCCATGAATCGGGATTGGTCCACTACGGCACGTTCCTGGGTGGGGAATAGCTTGCAGATAGTCGGACAGTTGTTGCTGGCCTTCTTTTTAGTCCGCTTCCCCGTGCCCGGCGGAATCTTTCCGGCCGGCGCCGCGGTTTTATTGGCCGCCAATCGCCGGAAAACCTTTGAGTTCTGGGCGCTGGCCGCCGGGACGGCGGCCGGTTTATTCACCGTTTACGGGCCGCTCATGGCCTGGTTGAGCATGGCCGCTTTTTTGATCTGGTTCGCCGCCACCGGTTTCTTCCTCAAAAAGCGGACGAGCCTCCCGTTAGTCACTTCATTTACGATCTGGGCGGTTTTGCGGATCGGAATCACGACGCTGGTCGGCCCGACGCTCCAGCTCTATGGCCTGGCCGCGCTGGAACTCCTGGCCACGTATTTATTGGCGATCGTTTTCGGCTATGCCCTAAAGTTTTTGGAAAATCCGCTCAAAGCCTATTCGAAATCGTCGCTGTCCGCTTTGGTCATCATGGTCCTAATGGCGCTGGGAGGACTCGGCGATTTGGCGTTGCTGACAGTCAAATTGCAGGATTTGGCCGCGGTCCTGTTGTTGCTGGCCGTTTCCTACCTGGGGGGCGGCGGAGCCGGGGCGGTGCTCGGATTGTCGCTAGCGATCATTCAGGGCCTCACCGGTGGCGGGCTGGTTACCCTGGTAACCCTCTACGGGATCAGCGGGCTCCTGGGGGGAGTGCTCAAGGACCTGGGCCGTTGGGGAACGGCGGCCGGCTCGGCGCTGGGCTGGTTCTTTGCCATGGGGCAGCTTCACTTCCAGTTGACCGTGGGACCCCAGGTGTTGCCGTGGGGGATCGGCATGGTCGCCTTTCTCTGCATCCCGCGGCGTTATCTGTCGCAAGTATCGAATTATTTGCCCAACCCGGAATCGGCTTCCTATTCCCGCGAGGAACGGCAGAAGTTACGGGAGGTCGTCATGGGGCGGCTGGATGATCTGGCCTCCATTTTTGAGGAGTTGGCCAAAAGTTTTAACAATGGCGAAACCGCGGCCGTCGCCGAGCAGAAGCCAGACCTATACTCGCTGCTGGACCGGGTTTGTTCGAAAAACTGCCAGCATTGTACGGGGTATGAGCTTTGCTGGCGCGAGAATTTCTATTCGACTTACCGTGAGATCTTCGACTTGCTGGCATTGGCCGAATTGTACGGCGAGGTCAATTCCGGCCATTTAAAAGGGAAGCTGGCCAAGACCTGCTTCCAGCAGTTCAAGCTGTTGACCACCATCAATCATCTCTTCGAGCGCTGCCAGACCGAGTATCAATGGCAGAAAAAGCTGGAAGAGGGGAAATATTTTTTGGCCAATCAATTGCAGGGGATGGCCGACATCATTTGCAGCCTGGCCAAGGAGATCTCCACCGATACCTCGTTCCGGTCCGAGGTGGAAGAACACCTGAAACTGGGCTTCAACCGGATCGGCATGAGCATCAAGGACATTGCCGTGGTTTCCATGGGCGGAGAACGGCTGGAGATCAAAATCCGCCAGCGCAGCTGCGATCGGAAGCATGAGTGCGGCGGCTTGGCGGCGCCGCTCATCAGCAAGCTGTTGGGCACAGAGTATATGGTCTGGGAGCGAAAATGCAGCCTGGAGAATGGCCAGTGCTCTTACTGCCTCAGTCCGGTCCGGCGTTACGCGGTCAAAACCAACGTCAGCAAGTTATCCAAGTCCGGCAACGAGCCCTCGGGCGACAGCCACTCGCTGCAAGAATTGAAGGATGGCCATTTCGCGGTGATTCTCAGCGACGGAATGGGCTCGGGCGAGAAAGCCTCGGAAGAGAGCCAGACCACCGTGGCCATCCTCGACAAGCTCCTGGAGTCGGGGATCAATAGCGACTTTGCCGTCAAAATGGTCAATTCGGTCCTGCTGTTGCGTTCACCCGACGAATCCTTCGCAACCGTCGACCTGGTTTTGGTCGATCTCTTCGACGGCCGGGCCGAATTCATCAAGATCGGCGCGGGCAGCAGTTATATCAAGCGCGGCCGCGAAGTGATCAGCATTCAATCGACTTCGTTGCCGGCCGGGATCCTGAACACCGTGGACGCCGAGCGGACCGAGATTCACCTCCAGCCGGGGGACATGATCATTCTGGCCACCGACGGCATCATCGACAGCAAGCCGAACCAGGCGGGCAAGGAGGACTGGGTGGTCCGGGCCCTGCGCCAGGTGGAAGTGGTCGGACCCGAAGCCCTGGGCGATTATTTGCTGAGCCTGGCCAAGATTAACCAGGACGGGGCGCTCAAGGACGACATGACCGTGGTGGTGCTGCAGTTCGTGGAGCGGGAGGCGGAATAAGCGGCGGGTAGGCCAAATTTAAAGAATCGAAGTATCCGGCTGTAATCAGCCGGATATTATTTTTTCGGAGCGGGGAACTATAAAGGTGGATCCGGCGTTTGGAAGAAGGAAACCGCAAATTGGCTAAAATACCGGTAAAACCCGGAAAACATTATTCGGCCTCTTTGACCCGGACCGGGCACATGGCCGGTGGTGGGTTCCGGGCGGTTTATTCTGGCAGGAGACAGGAATTTGGCTCTTTTTGGAGTAATAATATACCCAAAGTTCCATATTTTTTTGGTAAACCGTTCGCCAGGCCGGATCCAATCCGGCCTTCCTGCTCTTGGGGAACGGACGGACGGCTGATGATCGTGAACGGCGTTTTGAGGTGAGATGAATGCTGGAGCAATTGCGGCAGACGATCCAAGAATACCGGCTGATCGAACCCGGCGAAAGAATCATCCTGGGCTTCTCGGGCGGAGTGGACTCGCTCAGCCTGCTCCATGCGCTGCGGAGCCTGACCGAGCTGCGGCTGGAATTATGGGCGGTCTATATCAATCATTCCTTGCGGCCGGCGGAGAACCGGCTGGAAGAAGCATTGCTCCGGGAAGTGGGGGCGCGCTTCGGAGTCCGGACCCAAGAATTCGTCATCGACGTGCCGGGCCGGTTGCGGGAGAAACCGCAGTCCCTGCAGCTTTTCGCCAGGGAGGAACGGTACCGGATCTTCCGGGAATTTCAAAAGGAGATCGGCGCGGCCAAAGTGGCCTTGGCCCATCACCGGGACGATCAGGTCGAAACGGTGCTCTACCGTTTTCTGCGCGGCACCGGCCTGGACGGCCTGGCCGGCATCCCCGTCCGGCGGGACGGCATCTTTATCCGGCCGCTGCTGGAAGTGTCCCGCCGCCAGATTCTGGAGTATGCCCGGCTTAATGGCTTGGAATGGATCGAGGACTCCTCCAATAAGAAAACAGTCTACCGGCGCAACCGGATCCGGCTGGAACTCCTTCCGCAACTGGAAACGGAGTACAACCCGCGCCTGAGAGATGCGGTGGTGCGTCTGGCGGACCTGGCCGGCGAACACCGCCAGTACATGGAGGCCGAGGTGGAACGGCTGGCCCCCGCGGTCGCGGTCAGGGACGGCGAGCGGCTGGGAATCAGGCTGGCGGCTTTTTTGGAGCTCCATCCCTATCTGCAATATTATTTCTTGAAAAAGATGATCGGGGCCGCCGGGTCCGAGCGGCCGATCGAATCCGCTCCCTTGCTCCGTTTGCGGGAACGGCTGAACCGGGAAGGGACCGCTTTCAAACGCGGCGATCTTTTGAAGGGAGTTTCGGCGTATCTGGAAAACGGCGTGGTTTTCCTGGGGACGGCGCCGGCCGCGCTCCCGTTCGACGGCCGGGTTTCCCCGGTGGCCGCGCCGGGCCGGACTGCCCTGGGGGACGGCAGGGAGTTATGGATCGAATCCGGCCGGCTACCGCAGAATGTCTCGATTCCGAAAGATGAGATCTATGTCGATCCGGCCAAACTGCGCCTGCCGCTGCGGGTGCGATTCTGGCGGCCCGGCGACGCGTTCCGGCCCTTCGGCGCGCCGGGCACGCAAAAACTGCATGATTTCTTCATCAATCAGAAGCTGGCCCGGGCCCAGCGGACCCGGATCCCGTTATTGGTCACCGCCGACGACCGTATCGTCTGGGTGATCGGTTACCGGGCGGCCGACGATTTTAAAGTGGACGACAGACAAGCCATGGTCTGGCGCATCGCAATCAAACCTTTACGAAACGGTTGATTGTAATCATTTTTTTGGTATGATATAATATTTAACATGGCAAATTTGGCTTGTTTTGCCGGAGGGAGGCTTATCATTGCTGAAAATTGCTCGGGAAATACTACTCTATTTTTTAGTTGCGATTCTCGTGCTAGTATTTGTGGCTCGTTTCATGAAGATCGATAACCCGGTCGACAACCTCAACTTTGATCAATTCATCAAGCGGGTGGAGGCCGGTAAAATAATCGACGCGAAGGTCAATAACAACGACGGGACCATCGACGGGGAGCAGAAAGACTTTCCGAAGACCAAGTATCACGTGGAGGGCCCGGTCAACCATCCGGAGTTGTACTACGATCTCTTGCGCAGCAAAGGAGTGAAGCTCTCGTTCTCTAATCCCGGGAACGGCTGGTGGGCGTTTATCCTGCCCAACCTGGGCATGATCGTGATCTTCATCATCTTTTGGTTCTTCCTGTTGAATCAGATGCAGAATACCGGGAATAAGGCATTGTCGTTCGGCAAGAGCCGGGCGCGTTTGCATACGGAAGACAAGAACAAGACCACCTTCGACGATGTGGCCGGCGAAGATGAGGCCAAGGAGGAGCTGCAGGAGATCGTCGAATTCCTGAAGCAGCCGCGGCGCTTCACCGAGCTGGGCGCCAAGATCCCCAAGGGCGTGTTGCTGATCGGGCATCCCGGTACCGGCAAGACCCTGCTCGCCAAGGCGGTGGCCGGCGAGGCCGGCGTGCCGTTCTTCAGCATCAGCGGCTCCGACTTTGTCGAGATGTTCGTGGGCGTCGGCGCTTCCCGGGTGCGGGACCTGTTCGACCAGGCCAAAAAGAACGCGCCGTGCATCGTCTTTGTCGACGAGATCGACGCCGTCGGCCGCCAGCGCGGCGCCGGACTGGGCGGCGGACACGACGAGCGGGAGCAGACCCTGAACCAGCTCCTGGTGGAGATGGACGGTTTCGAGCCCAATTCGGGAATCATTATGCTGGCCGCCACCAACCGGCCGGATGTTCTGGACCCGGCCCTGTTGCGGCCCGGCCGTTTCGACCGCCAGGTTACGCTGGACATCCCGGACATCAAGGGCCGCGAGGATATCCTGAAAGTCCACGCCCGGGGCAAACCCTTGGCGCCGGAGGTCGACCTGACGGTACTGGCCCGCCAGACCCCGGGGTTCACCGGCGCGGACTTGGCCAATGTGCTCAACGAGGCGGCGCTCCTGGCCGCGCGGCGGGGCAAGAAAAAGGTTTACATGGAGGATTGCGAGGACGCCATCGAGCGGGTCATCGCCGGCCCCGAGAAGAAGAGCCGGATCATGAGCGCTAAGGAGAAGGACCTCACCGCCTTCCACGAAGCGGGTCACGCGCTGGTCGGGCATTATCTGCCGACGGTCGACCCCATTCACAAGGTTTCGATCATCCCGCGCGGCCAGGCCGGAGGCTACACCCTGGCGCTGCCGCTGGAGGATAAGCACTATAATACCCGCACCGAACTGCTGGAGAACGTGGTCTTCGCCCTCGGCGGCCGGGCCGCCGAAGTGATCGCCCTGGGCGAGATCAGCACCGGCGCCCGCAGCGACCTCGAACGCTCCACCAAGATCGTGCGCAAGATGGTCACCGAATACGGCATGAGCGAGGAACTGGGCTATATGACCTTTGGCCACGGCCATGAGGAAACGGTCTTCCTGGGCCGCGACATCTCGCGCGACAAGAATTACAGCGAAGAGATCGCCGCAGCCATCGACCGCGAGATCAAAAAGATCATGGACGAATCCTTCGAGCGGGCCAAGGACATCATCATCGAACACCGCGACGCGCTGGACCGCATCGCCCAGGCGTTGATGGAGAAAGAGACCATCGAGGGTCCGGAGTTTCTGGCAGTCCTCGAAAAGAAAGCAGGGGACGAACCCCCGGCGGTCCCGGAGACCGTTCCGGCCGAACCCACCGAAGCCTGAGCCGCATCATTTTAAACACGATTTCAAGAGGCTGCCCCTCCCACACGAGGGGCAGCCTCTTTTATTTGGAACGTGGGAAAAAACGGTTTTCCTATGCAAAAAACCGCCGGAAGGCCCGCCAAGCCCTTGGCTGATCCGCCGGACGCTTCGACGGGGCGGGAAAAGCGGCCGAAGCGTCCACCGCCGGACGGCGACGGCCTTCCGCAGGGGAGGGCCGGGTTTCCGAATCGTTTGGCGGAACCGGAAAACGGAACGGCGGACCGTCCGAAGCCGCCGGAAGGAGTTCCGAACGGTGCGGCGGGATTGCGGAACGAATCATCGGAAGCCCGGAGCGTTGGGCTGGATTGAAAAACGCCTGATCCTTCGGTATATTCCGCGGGATCAGGCGTCGAAGCGAAGGTTTTGGAGTGTTAGAAGCCGGGTGATAAAGTCTTTTGACTCGGAATAAGCTTAGAAAAAGTTATAAAACGGCTTTATCCCTTGCTTCTCTGAGCTTTTGTGTTCACCCTGGCCTTCGGACAGGGTTTATCACAACGCTTAGAGGGAAATTTTCAAGCTGATATCCAGGGCGGCCACGGAGTGGGTGATGGCGCCGCTGGAGATGATGTCCACGCCGGTGGCGGCGACTTCGCGGATATTCCGCTCGTCGATATTGCCCGAGGCTTCGACCACCGCGCGGCGGTCGATCAGCCGCACCATCTCCGCCATCTGGGCCGGGGTCATGTTGTCCAGCAGGATGATGTCCGCTCCGGCCTCCAGCGCCTCCCGGACCTGGGCCTCGGTCTCGGTCTCCACTTCGATGGTCATGGTATGGGGGATGCGGCGCCGGGCGCGGTCCACCGCTTCGCGGATCGAACCGCAGGCGGCGATATGGTTGTCCTTGATCAGGACGGCATCGGCCAGATTAAAACGGTGGTTGGCGCCGCCGCCCTGCCGGACGGCGTATTTCTCCAGCATCCGCAATCCCGGCGTGGTCTTGCGGGTATCGACCAGGCGCACCGGCAGGTCGGCGATCTGGCTCGTCAGGCGCGCGGTCTTGGTGGCGATCCCCGAGAGCCGCTGCAGGAAATTGAGCGCCACCCGCTCGCCGCTGAGAATCGAGCGGATCGGCCCGCTCACGGTGCCGATGACCGTTCCGGGGCAGACCGGCTCGCCTTCGCCGACCCGTTGGGAACAGCGGACCCGGGGGTCGACCAACTCATACACCAGGGCGGCGACGGGAAAGCCGGCGACGACCCCGCCCGCCTTGGCGATGAACGGGGCTTCGAGATTTTTTTCATTCTCCGCCGTAAAGATGGCTTCCGAGGTGATGTCGCCCCAGCCGAGGTCCTCCTCCAGCGCCAGCCGGACGGTTTTCTCCAGTAATAATCGGTTCATTCGCTTACCTCCACCGTATGTTCACGGAATAAAATATGCTTCCGCCATTCCGGGTCGGGCGCCGGATAATCGGAGCGGAAATGGCCGCCGCGGCTCTCGGTGCGCCGCAGGGCGGCGGAGACCATCAATTCGCCCAAGAGGAGCAGGTTCTGCAGCTCCAGATACTCCGGTTCCAGGGCGGCCGGGCCCGGCGGAATTTCTTTCAATAATTGCGCCGCCCGCTCCAGCCCGGGACGGTCCCGGACGATGCCCAGGTAATGGTCGGCCATGCGGTGCAGTGCCCGCCGGTCTTCCGCCTGGCGCGCGGCGGCGGTCCGGCATTCCGGATAATGGACCCGGAGCGGGTCAGCGGCGTCGGGGACGGATTCCGCCGGATGCTCGGCCAGGTAGGCGGCGATCCGCGCGCCGAAGACCAACCCCTCCAACAGCGAGTTGCTGGCCAGGCGGTTGGCGCCGTGGACTCCGGTGGCGGCGGTCTCCCCGGCGGCGAAGAGCCCCGGCAGGGAGGTCTTGCCCCATAAGTCGGTCCAGACCCCGCCCATCATGTAATGGGCCGCCGGCGCCACCGGGATCGGCTCCCGGGTGATATCCAGACCGTACTTCAGGCAGTTGCCGTAGATATTGGGGAACCGTTCGCGGATCCGATCGGGCGCGATCGCCGCCAGATCCAGGTATACCGAAGGATGGCCGGTCTTCTCAATCTCGCGGAAGATCGAGCGGGCCACGATGTCGCGCGGCGCCAGTTCCGCCAGTTCGTGATAGTCCGGCATGAAGCGTTGCCCGGCCTCGTTGCGGAGCAGCGCGCCCTCGCCGCGCACCGCCTCCGAGATCAGAAAGGGCGGGGCCGGCGGCCGGTACAGCGCGGTCGGATGAAACTGGACGAACTCCAGATCCCGCAGCGCGGCTCCGGCCCGGTAAGCCATGGCCATCCCGTCCCCGGTGGCCACCGCCGGATTGGTGGTCTTGCCGAAAAGTTGGCCGCTCCCGCCGCTGGCCAGAATGACCGCTCCGGCCAGGAAGGAGCGCAGCCGGCCCTGGTGGAGCGCAACCGCTCCGCAGCATCGGCCGGAGCGGGTGATGAGCGCCACCGCGAACTCTTCCTCATAGAGGCGGAGATTACCGCAGCGGAAAGCCCGATGAATCAGGGTGGCCGAGATCTGGCGGCCGGTTCCGTCGCCGTTGGCGTGAAGAATGCGCCGCCGGCTGTGGGCCGCCTCGCGGGTCAGGGCGATCGCGCCGTCCTTGCGATCGAAGGGCACGCCCAGCTCGATCAGGCGTTGGACCTGGTGCGGGCCTTCATGGACCAGGGTGGAGACAGCCGCCCGGTCGCAGAGTCCGGCCCCGGCCATCAGGGTATCCTCATAATGGAGTTCCGGCGTATCGGGCGGCCGGATGACCGCGGCGATACCGCCTTGGGCGTAGGAAGTATTGCTTTCGGCCAGAGAGCCTTTGGTCAAGAGCAGCACGCGGGCGGTTTTGCAGAGTTCCAGGGCAGCCGTTAACCCGGCGATGCCGCTGCCGATCACCAGATAAGGGGCGCTATCGGCCACGGCGGGGAGGAGGTTTGGAAAAGGGTTCAACGTAGCATTCCTCACAATCAAACGTAGGCCAGCATCCGGTCCAGGGCGCGCCGGGCCGGTTCGCGCACCGCCGGATCGACGGTGATGGCCGGCGCCATCTGCTCCAGCGCCAGCCGGACCTTGGCGACGGTCGTCTGCTTCATATTCGGGCAGACCAAGCCGGGCGCGAGCAGATAGAAGGTTTTGCCCGGATGCTCCTGCTGCAGGCCGTGGATGATGCCCATCTCGGTCCCGATGATGAACTTGGCGGCTGCCGCCTCTCTCACATAAGCGATAATCTGCGAAGTGCTGCCCACAAAGTCGGCCAGCGCGGTGACTTCGGAGCGGCATTCCGGATGCGCCAGGACCGGGGCGTCGGGGTGCAACTCCTTGGCCCGCAAGAGTTCGGCGGCGGTGACCCGGTGGTGGGTCAGGCAATAGCCCGGCCAGAGATGGATGGTTTTTTCGGGAACCTGCTCGGCCACGAAACGGCCCAGATTCTGATCGGGCAGGAAGATCAGTTCCGTCTCGGGGATCCGGCGGACCAATTTCACAGCATTGGCCGAGGTGCAGCAATAGTCGCTGACTGCCTTGACCGCCGCCGTGGAGTTGACATAGGCGACCACCGCCGCCCGCGGGTACTTGGCCCGCCAGCGCAGCACCTCATCGGCCGAGGCCATCTCGGCCATGGGGCAGCCGGCGGTCTCCGCCGGGAGGAGCACCGTCTTGTCCGGGGAGAGGATGGCCGCGCTCTCGGCCATGAAATGAACCCCGCAGAAGACGATGACCGGCGCCGCGGTGGCGGCCGCCGCCTGGCTCAAAGCCAGCGAGTCGCCGACGATATCGGCGAGGTCCTGAATCTCGTCGTTCTGATAATTATGGGCCAGGATCAGCGCCTGGCGCGCTTCGCGCAGACGCCGGATGGCGGCAATATCCGCTGAAAAGTCTGTTGCCAAGGTAGGGATTTCTCCAATCGTAAAATGAACCCCCGGCTCCGTCCGAGGAAGATGAATCCGGTCATCATATTATTGGCCAAAAAATCATTCCGTGGCCGCGGTCAAGGTAATTATCCTCATTTTACTTTTGGATAAAACATTTGTCAACTCTTGGGCAAATGGGATTTACAATCTGAAAAAGATCGGATAAGATTGTAAGCGGTTGAAAAAATATCGATGTGGTGGGGCGAGCAATGACCGTTTCCAAATTGCGTTTAAAAAATATGGTTTTCTATGGTTACCATGGAGTCTTCGACGCCGAGCGGGAGCTGGGGCAGAGAATCGAAGTCGATCTGGAACTGGAGCTCGAGGCCGGGCCGGCGATCCGCACCGACGACTTCGACGCGGCCCTGAATTATGTCGATGTCTACACCGTGGTCAAGGAGATCGTCGAGGAAGGCGAGTTCAAGCTGATCGAGGCCATGGCCGGCGCGATCCTGGATCAGCTCTGGGACGCATTCGACCTGCAAAGCCTGATGGTCCGGGTCCGCAAGCCGCAGCCCCCCGTCGGCGGGATCATGGAGGCGGCCGAATTTGAGCTCCGGAAAGAGCGTGACGCTTCCCTGTAACTTCCGGAGGGAACATTAGAAGCCATGTGATAAAGTCCTCTAATTCGGAAATCATCCTTTCAATGGACTAAAAAACGACTTTATCCCTTGCTTCTCTGAGCTTTTGTGTTCACACCCTGGCCTTCGGACAGGGTTTATCACAACGCTTTTCGGTCGGTTTGACTTGCCAGAAGTCAGCGACCGTGGTATAATTTGGTTATTATCCATGGCCGGTATCCTTCGGGAACCGGACCGCCGGATGGATCGGTTTTTTTGAATCATATGGGAATCCGCTTGGATCCGCAAGGACCGAGACGGGGGCATAAAGAACGAATTTTGGGAGAGCCTTCGTCGCGAGAGGGCTCTTTATTTTTATGCCTCGACCAAAGAAACGGAGGTTTTTGTGATGAGGGAAATTACGACCCTAAAACTGCGCAAGATGAAGCAGGACGGAACCAAACTGGTGATGGTCACGGCCTATGATTACGCCGCCGCCCGGCTGGCGGAGGAGGCGGGGGTCGACCTGATCCTGGTCGGGGACACCCTGGGCATGGTGGTGCTGGGATATGACACGACCCTCCAGGTGACGCTGGAGGACATGATCCATCACCTCAAGCCGGTGGTCCGGGGGACCCGGCGGGTGATGGTCGTCGGCGATCTGCCCTTCATGTCGTATCAAGTATCGCCGGAGCAAGCCGTGGTCAGCGCGGGCCGCCTGGTCCAGGAAGGCGGGGCCCAGGCGGTCAAGCTGGAGGGGGGCGCGGCGGTGGTCCCGGCGATCAGCCGGATCACCGCCGCCGGAATACCGGTCCTGGGCCACCTCGGATTCACCCCGCAGTCGGTACACCAGTTGGGCGGCGCCATCTTTCAGGGCAAGACGGCGGCCAAGGCCCGCGGCTTGCTCGAGGATGCGCTGCGGCTGGAAGACGCCGGAGTCTGCGCCGTCGTTTTGGAGCTGGTTCCCTGGGAAGCGGCGGAACTGATCAGCCGGCGGTTGACGGTTCCGACCATCGGAATCGGATCCGGGCCGGCTTGTGACGGCCAGGTCCTGGTCTATCACGATCTGCTGGGACTCAACCCGGAAATCCGGCTGAAGCATAACAAGGTCTTCGCGGAGATCGGCAAGCTGACCTCGGCCGCGCTCGGCGCCTATGCGGCCGAGGTTCGTTCCGGGCAATTCCCGGCCGAGGAACATACCCGGCGCATGGATCCCGCGGCCTGGCGGGAATTGCAAGAGAGCGCCGGCATGACCCGCCCGGAAGGGGGACGGCCATGAAGACCATCCGTTCGATCGCCGCGTTGCAGGAGGAGATCCGGGAAGCGCGCCGCCGGGGAGAATCCGTCGGATTCGTGCCGACCATGGGTTATTTTCATGAAGGGCATCTCTCGTTGATGCGCCGGGCCCGCCGGGAGAACGGGCTGGTCGTGGTCAGCCTGTTCGTCAATTCCCTGCAATTCGGGCCCAACGAGGATTTTGCCAAATACCCGCGGGATTTGGACCGCGACGCGCAAATGGCCGAGGGGACCGGGGTGGATCTGCTCTTCCATCCCGAGGCGGCCGAAATGTATCCCGAAGGCTTCCAGACCACGGTGACCGTGGGCGAGTTAACCGAAGGACTCTGCGGCGCCAGCCGGCCGGGGCATTTTCAAGGGGTGGCCACGGTCGTATTGAAACTTTTCCATATCGTCCAGCCGGACCGGGCGTACTTCGGGGAGAAGGATGCCCAACAGTTGCGGGTGATCCGCCGGATGGCGCGGGACCTGAATCTCGGCCTGGCGGTGGTGGGATGCCCGATCGTCCGGGAACCGGACGGCCTGGCGCTCAGTTCGCGCAATATCTTCTTAGCTCCGGCGGAACGCCAAGCCGCTTTGGTGCTCTACCGGACCCTGCAACGGGCCGGGGAATTGCTCGCCGCCGGAGAACGGGATAGTACCGCGCTGCGCCGGGAATTATTTACGGTGTTGGACGGGGAACCCCTGGCCGAGCTGGATTACCTGGCCATCGTCGACAGCGACACCCTGCAACCGCGGCAACCGCTGGCCGGAACCATCCTGGTGGCGCTGGCGGTCCGGATCGGCAAGACCCGGCTGATCGATAACCTGACCTTTGCCATCACCAACTGAAACAACCGCGGCGACTGTCGTCCGCTCCGGAAATGAGGAGAAAAAAAGATGTTACGGAATATGTGCAAGTCCAAGATTCACCGGGCCACGGTCACCGAGGCCAACCTGAATTACGTCGGCAGCATCACCATTGATGAGACGCTGCTTCAAAAGACGGATATTTTGCCCTATGAACTGGTCCAGGTCGTCAACATCAATAATGGGGAACGGTTTGAGACCTATGCCATTGCCGGAGCTCCCGGTTCGGGGACGGTCTGCCTGAACGGCGCGGCGGCCCGCCTGGCGGTCCCCGGCGATATCGTCATCATCATCGCCTACGGCCTCTATGACCCGGAGGAGCTGGAGCGCTGGGAACCGCGGATCGTCCACGTGGACGCCAACAACCGGATCATCGGCTGATCCCTCCGTCCGGCCGCTTGCCACTCATCCATGCCTCGCCTGGGTCTCAGCTCCATTTGGCGCCCCACAGCTTCATCTCGACGATGACCGGTTTCAGGCTGCGGCCTTTCTCCGTCAGCTCATACTCCACGGTCGGCGGGATAGTCGGATACGCGGTGCGGGTCAGGATCCCTTTGGCCTCCAGCTCGCGAAGGCGTCCCGCCAGCGTCTTGGGGCTGATCCCCGGCATGGCGTGGCGCAATTCTCCGAAGCGTCTGACGCCCTCGAATAACTCCTTAATAATCAAGAAGCTCCATTTGCCCTCGAGGATCTCCAAAGCTTTCTCGATGGAACACTCGACATTGGGCGGGCACGTTTTTTCAAGAGATTCTTCCATAGAGTGCATCTCCTTATCCCGAGGGTCGCTCCGCGACTTTGCACCGGCGCTAGCCGGTAGCCTCGGGGATACTAGTATCGTTTTGGAAACTACTTTTTATATTATACCGGCAATGCTATAATAGTCAATAACTCCCATCCGGCCCAATGGGGCATCATGGGGAGGTAGCAAGGAATTCTCGAAGCAGCAGGAGGAGCTAGGATGAGCGCTACAGTTTTGTTTTCACCGGTAACCTTCGACAAGTATGACTCCGAGGTTACGCTGCCGGCCAAATTCGGACGCTTGATCGATCGCCTGGGAATGGCCGAAACCGTCCAGGGCAAGTGGACCGTCATCAAAATGCACTTGGGCAGGAGAATCGGTTATTCGACCATCCCGCCTTTGTTTGTGAAGATTCTCGTCGACAAGCTGCAGTCCTACGGCGCCAAGGTATATATCAGCGACCAGGAAATCGCCAATGCCAAAGCCCGGGGTTATTCCGAGGATTATCTGGGGGTGCCGATCGTTCCGGCTTGCGGCGTCACCGGCAAGTATTTCTATGAGCAGCGGGTGGACTTCAAGACCTTTCAAAACGTCGATGTGGCCGGGAATATCTACGACGCCGAAGTGATGATCGACCTATCGCACGTCAAAGGCCATGGCGCCTGCGGGTACGGCGGGGCCTGCAAGAATATTGCCATGGGTTGCGTCACCGACCGGACCCGGCAGCAGATCCACGGGTTGGAAGGCGGCCTGGAATGGAACGAGCAATTGTGCAGCGGTTGCGAGCTTTGCGTCAACAGCTGTAATCATGATGCCAACAGTTTTCAGGACGGCAAGTATCGGGTCAACTTCCATCACTGTACCTACTGCCAGCATTGCGTCAAGGTCTGTCCCAGCGGCGCCTTGACCATGGACGCCCGGCGTTATGAGGATTTCCAACAGGGGATGGCCATCTGTACCGACACGGTGTTGAAACAGTTCCAGCCGGGCCATGTCTTCTATATCAACGTCTTGCTCCAGATTACAGCCCTCTGTGACTGCTGGGGCTTGACAACGCCGGCGCTGGTTCCGGATCTCGGCATCATGGCGGCCACCGACATTGTCGCGATCGAACAGGCCTGCCTCGACGCCATCCGGTTCGAAAACCTGATCCCCAGCGGCATACCGCAGGGAATGGAACTGGGGACCAGCGGACACCTTTTCGAAAGGCTCCATGGGAAGAATCCCTTTATCCAACTGCAGGAATTGGAGAAACGGGGCTTGGGAAACCGCGAATACCGGCTGGAGACGGTCGAATGATTCTTGAGGCGCCATCTTCACAGAAGATGGCGCCTCATAGGACATCGAGTCGGTCGATAAATTGGAAAGAGCGGCTTTTAGGGCCGCTCTTTCCAATTGCAAACCAAAAAGTATGGTCAGCGTTTCGGCTGAGGCTTCTCTTCGAGGAGCAGCTTCACGCTGAGCGGATTTCCTTTCCGGATAAACTGGATGGCCAGTTGATCGCCGACTTTATGCTGCCGGATAATCTTGATCAGATCGTCGACGCCGGAGATCTCCTGTTCATCCACTCGAATGATGAGATCGTAGGTGCGCAGGCCGGCTTTATCGGCCGGGCCGCCTTTGACGGGGCCGATGAGCACGCCCTCGGCGGTGGAGATGCTCAGCGCCGCGCGGTCTTTGGTGTCCAATAGCTTGAGGTCGATCATGGCCGCGCCGATCCAGGGATGGCTGAGCCGCCCTTTGGCCATCAGCTCTTTGAGATTCTCTTTTACGGTATTGATGGGAATGGCGAAACTCAAATTCTGCCCGGCGGAGCTGACTGCGGTGTTGATGCCGATCACTTCTCCTTGCAGATTGAGCAGGGGTCCGCCGCTGTTGCCGGGGTTGATGGCGGCATCGGTCTGCAGCATATTCTCGTATGTAGTGCTGTCGCCGTTATCCACGCCCGCTGTCAACGGACGGCCCTTGGCGCTGATGATCCCTTGGGTGACGGTATGGTCGAGTCCGTACGGGTTGCCGATGGCCACGACCCATTCTCCGACCCGGATCCGGTCCGAGTCGCCAAAACGGAAATACCTGGCCGGCTCGGCGAGGTCCACTTTGAGGATGGCCAGGTCAAATTCGGTATCCAGGCCCACGACCGTGGCAGGCAGCGGTTTTTTCTGGCCTTGCAGCGTGACCTCGATCGATTGGGCGCCGGCGACCACATGGGCGTTGGTCAGGATATGGCCTTGCTCATCGAAGAAAAAACCGCTGCCGAAACCCTGAAATTGCTGCTTCTTTTTGCCAAAGAAGAACGACTGTACCTGCTTTTCGAAATTGGCGGTTATCCAGACGACTTTGGACATATTCGACTCGGCGATGTCCGCCACGATGCTCGTGCCGATGAGGTCCGGCCCCGGCGCCGCGGCTCGGACTTGCCCCAGCGGCAGCAGGGAGCCGAAGGCGAGCGCCAGAACCATCGCCAAAACGATCAACCGGGAACGGATGCTTCGAGAAGTTGTCAATGCGATCACCTCTTGAGAAACTTTCTTCACTTATACAACGTTCTCCTGTGGGAAATAGTTCCACCCCTCGTACGGAAACGAATGAACCCCGGAAGTTGCGGCGCAAGCGCGAATCGGTTATAATGACGGAGGGTGAATGCGATGGAAGAGATACTCCAATTCTTGCTGGAACGGTCCGGACAATATATATCCGGCGAAGCGTTGGCGCGCCGGGCCGGGATTACCCGGGCCGGAATCTGGAAACAAATTGAGCAACTGCGCGCCCTGGGGTTTACCATTGAATCGGCGCCGCGGAAAGGCTACCGGCTGACCGGGGGAGGCGACGCCTTACTCCCGGTGGTGGTCAAAGACGGGCTCCGTACCGAGCGTTTCGGCCGCAGCCTTCGCTATCAGTTCGAAACCGATTCGACCAATTCGTGGGCGCGGCGGCAGGCGGAAGCCGGAGAACCGGAGGGCACGGTACTGGTCGCCGAGACGCAACGGCAAGGCAGAGGTAGAATGGGCCGGGCCTGGTCGTCGACCCCGGGGAAGGGATTGTGGTTCAGCATGATCCTCCGGCCCCGCTTGAGCGCGGCCGATTTGGCCGGGCTCATGACCCTGACCGCGGTGTCGATGGCCCGGGCGATTGCGGCTGTTACGGGAACCGCTCCCGACATCAAATGGCCCAACGATATTCTTTATCGAGGCCGCAAGCTGGTGGGGATCCTGGCCGAGATGAAAGGCGAACTGGATTGGGTCAACTACTTGGTGATCGGGATCGGCGTAAATGTCAATCATGAGGCGGCGGATTTTCCGCCGGAACTGGCCGACCGGGCCGGATCGCTCCGTCAGATTGCCGGGCGGAACTTCTCCCGCGCCGAACTGCTCCGGGAGTTCCTGGCCGAGTTTGAACGGGCCTATGATGATGTCCCAGCCAACGGACTGGCGGCGGTCATTCAGTATGCCCGGGAGCATTCGGCCACTTTGGGCCGGGAGGTTACGGTGAGCCAGGGCTTTGGCCGGACCATCACCGGAATGGCGCTGGACCTGGCCGAGGACGGCAGCCTGCTGCTGCGGGATCATGCCGGAGAGTTGCTCCGGCTGAGTTCCGGAGAGCTCATCGCCGGAGCAGCGGAATAGCCGCTTGGCAAAGAAAAGAAAGGGCTCTCCCAGGCCGCGGGCTCAGAATTTTCGCCACAACATCCAGCGCCAACTCTCCTCCTGGGAAGGGTCGGATTTTGAATCCAATTCCGTACTGGCCTCAAGCGACATCGACCAATTCTTGGGCAGCTGAAAAGAGGAGGAGATTCCTAGCTTCGCGGCATGGGTATCCCAGAGATCCACGCCCACGGTCCATTTGGAGGTGGCGGGGTAGTCAATTCCGACTCCGAACTTATTCTGGTAGAGCCCAACCCTGCTGGTGTATCCGGGGTTCGTAAACATCCACTGCATGGTGGCCTGGTTTTTCTCTCCGATGTCGTCAATCTGCAGCCGCAGTCCGTTTTTTTCGTCAAAACTGCTGTCCAGCCTGTAGCTGAAGAGCGCTCCGTCCTGCCGGTGCGAACCGACGCCCAACGAATTGGCGAAGCGGATCTGTTGCAACCGCTTGACATAATCGTTGACCCGCTTGGCCGCCTGGCTGGCGGTGCCGACTGTCTGCTGGATCTCGGCCAGGGTGCTGTCGTCGCCGGCGGTGAGCTTCTGGACGGCGTTGTTGATGCTCTGGGCGGCCTGATTGATAGCGCTCATCGCTTGGCCGGCGTCGGTCATGAGCTGTTCGATGTCCTGATCCTTGGATGACAGGAGCGCCGAGAACTGTTCCAGATTCTCGGTGACTCGCTCGGCGTTAGCGAGCGTCTTTTTCAGATTGGTCCCCAATTCGCCGGAGGCGTCGGCTTTCTGCAGGAATTGGTTTGCCGTCAGGCTGGCCTGGAGCAGTTGGGCGGAAGATTGGTTGATATTGCGCACGATTTCGTCGAGTTGACCCTCGTTGTTCTGGGCCAAGCGTTCGGAGATGGCCGCGATGTGGTCGAGCCGGCGGAAAAAGCCGGCTAAGTCGATGGTTTGAAATTGGCCGCTGAATTTGTCGAGGGTTTTGGAGATCCGTTCCATATTCTGGAGCGAATTGCGGATCGATTGGGTCACTTCCGGATCGCCGGTCAGCGTCTTGATGGAATCGGCGATCTCCCGCAGCGAAGTGATGGCCTCATAGGCCGCGACATAGATCTGCTCCATGGACATGGGAGTTTTGCCGATGATCCGGTCGCCGGGAAGCGGCTTTTCGCCCCGTTCCAACGGCATGAGCTCCAGATACTTATCCCCGACCACGCTGCTGCTGGCGATCAGCGCCTTGCTGCGATGCGGGATCTTGAATTCCGACTGGATCCGCATGGCCACGATGATTTTCAGGTCGTCAAAATAGACCTCGCTAATCCGGCCGACATCCACCCCGTTGTATTTCACCGGCGCGCCCGGGCGCAGACCTTCGATCCGGTCAAAGACCGCTTCCAAACGATAACCGCGCTCCAGAAACTGTGAACCGGAAAGCCACATAAACAGGGAGACCATCCCCAACAAAGCCACCAGCGTAAAGATTCCTACCTTGGTTTCGGAGTTCAACGTCAAATCCATCGCCTCCAGCGTTTCGAATGCGAGGCCCGGCGGGCCGGAATGTTTCGAAATAATAACCTGTCCTTAGATTTCCAAGCGAAAATTTTGCAAAAATTGGCGGAACAGCGGATGACTGACCCGGTCCAACTCGGCCCGGGGCCGCACCTCCACCAGGTCACCTTCATTCAAGAGACCGACCCGGTCCGCAACCTTCAGGGCGCTCTGGATGTCGTGGGTGACCACGATCGAGGTGATTCCCAAATTGCGTTGCAGCTCCCGAATGAGTTCGTTAATGGTGTCGGCGATGATCGGATCGAGGCCGGTCGTCGGCTCATCGTACAGCAGGATCGGCGGTTCGATGGCCACCGCCCGGGCGATCGCCGTCCGTTTTTTCATGCCGCCGCTCAGGTCGGCCGGCATTTTTGCGGCGGTCTCCGGTTCCAAGCCGACGATGGCTAAGGTCCGGTAGACCCGCTCGCGAATCTCCGCTTCCGGCAGCCCCTTGCGGCGCAGGCCGAAAGCGACGTTATCGTATATATTCAAAGAGTCAAAAAGCGCCGAGGACTGAAAGACCATTCCCATTTGCTGCCGGATCTCCCGCCACTCCTCCTTGGTGAAGGCGGCGGTTCCGGTACCGTCGATCTCCACCCAGCCCGCGGTGGGCTGGATCAACCCCATGATCAGTCGGAGCAGGGTGCTTTTGCCGCAACCGCTTGGCCCCATGATGACCAGGGTCTCGCCCCGCTCGACGGTCAAATTCAGCTGTTGTAAGATCATTCTGCCGCCAATGGCGTAACTCAGGTTGACCAGCTTAATCACAACAATCCTCCGCTACAACCGATATAAGATCATCGACAGGAAATAGTTCAGGATAAAGAGCAGAATGGTGGAGATGACCACCGATTCGGTGGTGGCCTTTCCGACGCCCACCGCGCCGTTTTCGGTTTTCAAGCCTTTAAAGGAGCCCACTCCAGCGATGATCATGCCGAAACAGGCCGCCTTGACCACCCCGCCGCAGAAATCCCAAAAATTGACGAACGTCAGAATCCCGTCGATGAAATCTTTGACGGGAATATTGGCATAAGCGGCGGCGATCAGAAAACCGCCGATAATCCCCGAAAAGTCGGCAAAAACCACCAGTACCGGCAGCATCAGGGAAGCGGCCACGATGCGCGGCGCCACCAGATAATCGATGGGATCGGTCGACAGCGCTTCCAGCGCTTCGATCTGTTCAGTCACTTTCATCGAGCCGATCTCGGCGGCGATCGAAGAGCCGATCCTGCCGGCCACCACCACTCCGGTCAGCACCGGCGCCAATTCCCGGGCGAAGGCGAGCGTCAGGCCTTGCCCCAATTGGGAGCTGAGGCCGAAAGTGGCGAAAATTTTGGCGATCTGCAGCGAGAAAACCATTCCGGTGAAGACCGAGATGACGAGGACGATCGGCAACGACTTGAGGCCGATCATCTCCATCTGCAGGAAGGTGTTCTTCCAGAAGATCGTCCCGGATAGCAACGATTTTAAGCTTTTAAAATAAAGCAGGCAAGCCTCGCCGAAACCAGCCACGGCGGAGAGCATCGTTCTGCCCAGACTGGAAAAAGGATCGAGCGCCAGCGGCGGACGGGCCTTGGACATCGCGGTTACCTCTATCTTTCTAAAATTGCAACAGAGTGGTTTACAATAATTGTAGAATTCGTCATCCTCCGTTTGATTCCTGCATTTTGGAAAAGGTATAATTTAGGTTGAAACCCATCAAGCTTGGATCCGCAGGAACAAAGAGGCTCTTGATGCAAAAGCGCGAGAGGGGGCGTGCTTGTCGTTTTTTACCGGTTTATGTTTATAAGGAGCCGGTGGACGATGCGGCCGTTTCCCGCCCGCCGGCAAGGATCGCAGCCTCCATATTTCCTGGGCGATTAACTCATTTTATGTGATTAACGAGTTCAAAAAGACCATAAAATAAACCATGGTTGCGACCATGGTTTCATTGCGCCAAGGGCCATCCCGGTCGGGCAATCCATTCCGGGAACGGCCATTGAAGCGTTGACGCAGGTTCCGGTGGAGCACCCGCGCCAAGGATGTGTTTTGGGTATGTTTTCCGGTGCAGCCATGCTGCGCCGGAGTCAACAGTTATCCGTTTTACTGCGGCGCCAGATGAGGATCATGGTTTTGCCAGTTTTCTTTAGATACGGATCGAGAATGGCCTTTAACAGCTTGAACACGATACTGCCCTCCTTTCCGGAACCGGTCAATCAGTTTATCATATGACAACCGACCGGATCCGGTGTGTCGCGAGCATACCCATTTTGAAACCGACGCCGCCGGATCGGGGCGGCGAGCGGGTGAGTGGCCGGCCGTATATGAAAATTAATTTAAAAATTTCTTGGCCCGGATAGAGGAAAGTCTGTGGGGTCGTCGAAAAAATGGTGGGTATGAAATGAAGGAGGTAATGAGCTTGTTGCCAAACGATCGGAAATACACCCGCGAACACGAGTGGGTAAAAATCGAAAAGGATCGGGTTACCGTGGGGATTACCGAATACGCCCAGAAGGAACTGGGGGATGTGGTTTTTGTGGATCTGCCGGCCGTCGGCGAGCGGGTCGTCGCCAAAAGCGCGATGGCCACCATCGAATCGGTCAAAGCAGTGTCGGAGATCTATGCGCCGATCAGTGGAGAAGTTTTGGAAGTCAACGATAGCTTGGAGCACAGCCCGGAACTGGTGAACCAGGATCCTTATGAAAAAGGCTGGATTGCGCTGATTGAGATTACGGATAAAAAAGAACTGGATGAGTTATTGAGCGCCGCCGATTACGCCGCTTTGGTCGGCGCGTGATGGCCTGGCGCGTCCTCGAATACCGGATCGCCGATCCGGCCTGGAACATGGCGGTCGACGAAGCGGTCTTCAGCAGTTATTTGGCGGGGGACGCCCCGCCGACGCTCCGCTTTTACGGCTGGGATCCGCCGACCTTGTCGGTGGGTTACTTTCAGGATCTGGAGCGGGAAGTACAATTGGAACGGGTGCGCAGCGGAGGATTCGGCCTGGTGCGGCGGACCACCGGGGGGCGGGCGGTCCTGCACGACCGGGAGCTCACTTACGCGGTGATCGCCGGCGCCCGGGACGGGGTTCCGGAAGGTTTGCGCGAATCGTACCGCTATATCGCACTGGCGCTGGTCGCCGCCTTTCAGGAGTTTGGCGTGGCGGCCGATCTTCATCTGGAGGGGATCGCCCGGCATTCCCAGACGGGGGCCTGTTTTGACGCCCCCTCCTGGTATGAATTGACGGTGGACGGCCGGAAGCTGGTGGGCAGCGCCCAGCTCCGCAAGGAGCAGAGTTTTTTGCAACACGGCTCGATTCTGCTGGATTTTTCCGCCGCCGATCTGGCATCCTTATTAAAACTGGCGGTACCGGAGGCCGATTTCTGCCGGGAGATGGCCGGCCGGGTCACCTCGTTGGCCGGGTTGGGCCGGCCGGTGGAACCGGAGCGGCTGGCAAAGGCCATTGTCGATGCGTTTCAGGTACGGTATGGGATCGAATTGCAATCCGGCGAGCTGACCCCGGACGAGGTCATGCTGGCGCAGCGATTGGCGGCGGGGAAATACGGGAATGACCCCTGGAACCTGCGGCGCGGCCATACCCAAGGCAGCCGGCTGGCGTGAAGGGGCAATGGGAGCCGGAGCCGCTTGCTATCGGAACAATACGGAATATTGCATCATCAATGATTCGGATGGGAGCGGAAAGGGTTGAAAGAATTGTTGCTTTGGATCGCGCGGATCGCGCAGCGGATCAATTTGGATGATTTATTATACCGGCTGATACAGATCGTTTTGGTCATCGTGGCGGCCAAATTTGTGCTGACCCTGTCCAATAAGCTGATTGGCCGCGTCTTCCGGACCAAACAGCTCCAGGGCCGCCTGGAGGAGCGCCGCTCCCAGACCATGGAGGCGCTGTTGAAAAGCGTCTGCCGGTATTTGATTTACTTTGTCGCCATTGTCACGGTGTTGCAATTGCTCAACGTGCCGGTGGGGTCGGTCCTGACCACCGCGGGGATCGCCGGCGTGGCGGTGGCTTTCGGAGCCCAAAGCCTGGTCCGGGACGTGATCACCGGCTTCTTCATCTTGCTGGAAGACCAGTTTCAAGTGGGCGACCGGGTGACTATCGCCGATGTCACCGGCAAGGTGGTGGAGATCGGGCTCAGGGTCACCAAGGTCCGGGATTTCGGCGGCCAGTTGCATATCATCCCCAACGGCAAAATCGAGCGGGTCACCAATTACAATGACTCGCCCATGCTGGCGCTGGTCGACATCCCCGTGGCCTACGACAACAATCTGCAGCAGGTGGCCGCCGAGATCCAGGCCGGCCTGGCCGACTTCAACCGCAGCCATCCCGAGCTCGTCGAGCCCGCCACCTTCGTCGGCGTGCAAGCCCTGGCCGATACGGCGGTGATTCTCCGGGTGGTCGCCCGGACGGTGCCCGACGGCCAATGGCAGGTGGAACGGGAGCTGCGGATCCTCATCGCCGAACGGTTCCGCGACGCCGGGATCAAATTGCCCCTGTCGCGATGGACATGAAAGTGGGTGAATCAACGTGAAATTTTACATCGGTGACATTGTCCGGCTCCGCAAGGTTCATCCGTGCGGCGGCACCGACTGGGAAGTGATGCGGGTCGGCATGGACTTCCGGATCAAATGCGTCAAATGCGGCCGGGTGGTGATGCTCTCCCGCCCCCAATTTGAAAAGTCGGTGAAGACCGTGGTGAAGTCGGTCTTCCCCGAGTCCGGCTTGACTCCCGGCTCCGAGGAATAGCGCAGCGGAGGCGGTTCAAAACAGTATTGCTTCCGGCAAGCGCATCGGATCCGTTCTCCGGCCAGGGGGACGGATTGTTTCATTTTGGGATGCAGTCTTTCTGGCACGCCGGAAAGGCATTTCGGGAGCAAAATATCACTTTGCGAAAGGGGTCCGAAAAAAAGATGATGAACTATGATCAGCAGCAGATCTTCGACTACCTCCGGCGGCTCCTGGCCATTCCCAGCCCCTCGGGGTATACCGGCGCGATCATGCAGTTTTTGGGACAGGAATTGGCTGCGCTGGGGCTGGGCTACTCGGCCACGCGAAAAGGGGCGCTCCTCGTCACGCTGCCGGGTCTGGACGATGAACGGCAGCGAACGCTCACCGCGCATACGGATACCTTGGGCGCCATGGTTAAGGCGGTCAAACCCGGCGGAACCCTGGCGCTGGCGCCGATCGGCGGCTTCATGATGACCGCGGTGGAAGGGGCCAATTGCACGGTGGTCACCCTGGACGGCACCTCGTATAGCGGCACGATCCAGACGATCAAGCCGTCGGTCCATATCAGCGGGGATGACGCCCGCGAGTTGAAACGGACCCCGGAGAATATGGAAGTGGTCCTGGATGAAAAGGTGTTTTCCAAAGAGGACACGGCCCGCTTGGGTATCGAGGTCGGGGACTTCATCTGCATCGATCCCCGGACCGTCGTCACCGAGCGGGGCTTCATCAAGAGCCGCTACCTCGATGACAAGGCCGGCGTCGCCGTTCTCCTCTATGTGCTGCGCCATATCACGGAAAACGGTTTGAAGCTGTCCCACACCACCCATTTCTACCTCAGCAACTATGAGGAGGTGGGCCACGGCGCCTGCGCCGCCGTGCCGGCGAAGACCCAGGATTACATCGGGGTCGACATGGGCGCGCCCGGGGTGGAACAAAACTCCTCGGAGTACAGCGTCTGCATTTGCGCCAAGGACTCCTCCGGTCCGTATGACTTCGAGCTCCGGAAGGAGCTGGTGGAGATCTGCAAGCGCCATGCGATTCCGTACCGGATCGACGTCTATCCCCGTTACAGTTCGGACGCTTCGGCGGCGCTCCGCGCGGGCTGGGATATCCGGACCGCGCTCGTCGGTCCCGGCGTCTTCGCCTCCCATGCCTACGAACGGACCCATATCGATTCCATCGTGGCAACCATCGAGCTGCTCCTCCGGTACCTCACCGTCGCCTGAGCCGGCGGGGCTTCCGGCCTTCCCGCCGCGGACCCGGGCGAACCTTCCGGAGGCTTCGGAAAGCCGTCCCGGGCGCGGGGCGGACCTTCCAAAGCTTCGGGAGGGCGTTCCCGGGTATCGGGCGAACATTCCCGGGTCACGGGCGAACATTCCCAGGCTTCGGGATAGCTTTTCCGGACCCCGGGCGAGTTTTCCGGCGCCGGAGGCGGGAATTCCGGAACCGCGCCGGGCGGAGCATGGCCGGAGCAGAGAACCCCGGTGGGTGAAAAAAGTTTCCCAAACCGCGTCGCCAAGCGCGGTTTTTTTATGGCGGCGACGGACCAACCCAGGCCCAAAACCATATATTATTAGTAAATTAGCATAGAGCAAATCCTTTGGCGGGACTGGCGGGAGCAGAACCGCCGGAAGTATGGATCGGATGATCCGGGTGCTTTGGAAAGGTCAACGGGAATGCTGCCGGTTGAAGGAAAGAACAGGGCCAAAGCCTGGGCGATACGGCTGGCCTGCCTGGCGGCGGGGTTTTGGATGTTTCGCAAATACGCGTGGGTCCTGGTCTTCAGTATCGTGGGCACCGTGTTGGCGGCGGCCTGCGGGAAACGCTTCGGAAGGAGAAACCGCCGCGATGATCAAATGCCCGGACCGGGGTGATCCGGCCGGTCGCGGGGGAGCGAAAGGAACGCTTTGGACCGGATCCTAATATAGTAAGATCAGCATTAGCAGAGTGCAAAACTTTTGGTGAGCCCGGAGATGTTTCGGTGCTACTAAAAGCATTGTGGTTGACCCTGTCCGAAGGCAGGGTGAATACAAAAGCTCAGAGAAGCAAGGGATACAGTCAATTCTTAACCATTTATGGGATGATTTCCGATTGGAAGACTTTATCACCCGGCTGCTAATGGATGACCAATGTATCGGCTGAAGGGAGTGTCGGGGATGGGTATCGCCGAGTTTGGCCTAAACCGCCTGCCCATCGGAAGAACGGCCGAAGTGGTGAGTGTAAGGACGGAGGGGACCACCCGCAACCGTCTGTTGGATCTGGGCTTGGTGCCTTCCACCATCGTGGAAGCGATTCGCAAAAGCCCGGCCGGAGATCCGGTGGCGTACCGGATCCGGGGCGCGATCATCGCCTTGCGCGCCGAGGAAAGCCGCCAAATTACCGTTCGTTCGATTGATTAAACGTGACCGGCAGCATCGTAAAGGCTGCCGGTTATTTTAAAAAGAGCCGGGAGTCGCCGTCGCCATCCCTTGAGCCGTTGGGCGGGACCGCCCGGGCGGCGATTCCTTTCAAAAAGGGGGTATTGATGTGGGGTTAACGGCCCAGTCCACGGGGATTTACGCCTTCTTGGAGGAATTGGCCCAAAATGCGGGGACCAAGGCGGATGCCGTCATCGCCTTGGCCGGCAATCCCAATACCGGGAAGAGCACGGTCTTTAACGGTTTGACCGGCCTGAACCAACACACGGGGAATTGGCCCGGTAAAACCGTCATGCTGGCAAAGGGAAGCTATCGGTATCAGCAGAAGAACATCACCTTGGTGGATCTGCCGGGGACCTATTCGCTCCTGGCCAATTCCGCCGACGAGCAAGTGGCGCGGGACTTCATCTGTTTTGGCAACCCCGACGCCACGGTGGTGGTGGCCGACGCCACCTGCCTGGAGCGGAACCTGAATCTGGCGCTACAGGTTATGGAGATTACGCCGAAGACCATCCTCTGTCTGAACCTGGTCGATGAGGCGAGGCGCAAACGGATCGAAGTGGACTGCGCCAAACTCCGGGATATCCTGGGAATACCGGTGGTTCCCACCGCCGCCCGGGATAAGGTGGGACTCGACGAGTTGAAAGAAGCCATCCACCAGGTGGCCATCCATAAGCGGACCGGGCAGCCGAAACAGCTGGTCTATGAGCCGAAGATCGAGGCGGCGCTCCAAACGCTCCAGCCGGCAGTGGAAAGTTTATTGCGGGGCAGGTTCAACAGCCGTTGGGTGGCCCTGCGCCTGCTGGACGGCGACACGGGCATCATCGCCGAAATGCTGCGTTATCTGCAGCGGATGGAGCGGGAGCGGGAACGGCAACCGTCTTCCCAATCGGCGCAGGGGGTGAAGGGTTGTGAGCAATTTGGCGGTTGAGTTTGATTGATCGCCGCGCAAGCGCAAACGGTCCGCAACAAACAATTTTCTCCCCTGTAACGGACGCTTTCCGACGCTGATTGCCATGGCTGCCGTGGCTCAAATTGTGAGAGCCTTGGGGCTGGTTTAGGTTCTGAATGAAACAAACTTAGCATAGGCTAAATTGAGGCGTGGAGGTTGGCGAAAGGCTTGCTCCCGCTCGCGCTCCCCATGCCGCGGGGTAGACGGATAGGAAACGGGGGAAAGCCGATGTCCAGGGAAATGACCTTGACCGAGAGCATGGAGGATTATCTGGAGATGTTTTACCGGATCGTCTCCAACCAGGGTTACATCCGGCCGATCGATCTCTCCAATGCCATCAATGTGAAGCCCTCCTCGGTAACCCGGATGATTCAGAAGCTGGACGAGGCCGGATTCATCAGTTATGAAAAGTACCGCAATATCGCCCTGACTGAAAAGGGCATGACCTACGGCCGTTTTTTGGTGTGGCGCGACGAGAAGCTGAAGGAGTTTTTCCGGCTGACCAAGGAGAATTCCCGGGTGGAAGAGCAGGTGGAAGGGATCGAGCATTACATTACGCCGGCGACGATGCGTTTCATCCGGAACCTGGTGATCTATTTCGGATCGGACCCCAACCGCCTCCAAGAGCTCGAAAGCATTCACTGCCATACCGATTATCCGGACAATGAGTCGCTGCAATTCCTCCGGGCCTGGCTTTTCCGGCACGACATGGAATGAGCCGAGACCCCGTACCGTAACCCTATTGTCAGCAATTTGAGATGACAGAGACACTGGCGCCGCCGCGCAGTGTCTTTTTATTTGTCGGCGGGAGCGGCACGAAAGTTTCGAAACCTTTCGAAACTTTTCAGATCGCAGCAAAGGAAGGCGTTCCGGTCTCTGTCCTCAAGTGACGGGGCCGGGATTTGCAACGGGAATGCTTCTGAAAAGTTACGGAAAATTACGAAACCATTTCAAAAATATTGACATTTAAAACAAAACGATATAATATATGGATGTAAATGAAACTTAATGAAAGGGGTGTTGACCATTCTTAGTGAGGAACGAAAACGGGCCATTCTGGACATTCTTCAAGAGAAACCCGCAGTTTCGGTGGGGGAGCTCAGCGATATATTCAATGTATCCGATGTAACGATTCGAAAGGTTTTGAAAGAACTGGACGGTTTCGGATATTTAAAACGCACCCGGGGCGGGGCGGTCAGCCTCTCCAATTCGATGCGCGAATTCGAAGAGAAGGAGAAGGAGAAACGGAACATTCGCGAAAAAAAGGCCATCGCTCGGTGCGCCTATGATTACATAAGGGATGGCGACACCGCCTTTTTTGACGCCGGGTCCACCACCCTGGAACTGATCCGGCTGATTAAAAACGGCAACAAGCGGAATATCGTGGTGGTCACCAACGCCATCAATCTGGCGGTGGAGATGATCGATGCCGAGGACATCGAGCTCATCCTGATCGGCGGCAATGTCCGGCACCGGATCCTGTCCTGCGTCGGCGGGATCACCGAGAAAGCCATCGAAGGCCTGTTCTTTGACAAGGTCTTCCTGGGAACCAACAGTTTCGACATCGAACACGGCATTACCACGCCGAACATCTATGAAGCCCAGGTGAAGCAGTGCATGTTGCGTTCCGCCAAGCAAAAGATCCTGCTGACCGACTCCAGCAAGTTTCATGAGACATCGCTGGCCAAGGTCTGTCCGGTGACCAGCATCGACCTGATGATCACGGACTGGAACGCGCCGCCCGAATACGTGCAACAGCTGCGGGAACTGGGAGTCAATGTGGCCGTCGCCGAGCCGGTCGAGTGAGAAGCGTCCGCCGATGCTGATTATAAAGGGATAGTGGGGTAGCGATGAATAAAATTATCAATTCACCCGAGGCCATGGTGCGCGAGATGCTGGAAGGTTATCTGTGCGCCAATCCGCAACTGTTTGAAAAAGTGCCGGACACCAACGGGCTGGTTTTAAAGGAACGTCTGGACAAGGTGGCGATCGTCACCGGCGGCGGCGCCGGCAACGAGCCATGGAACATCGGCTATGTCGGCTACGGCCTGGCCGACGGAGTGGCACTGGGCCATGTCTATGCGGCGCCGCCGGCCCGGGCGATCATGAATGTCACCAAGGCGGTCCATCATCAAAAAGGGGTCCTTTTTTTAGCGACCAACCATGCCGGCGACGTGCTCAACTTCGAGTTGGCGGCGGAGCTTTTGCAGTTGGAAGGGTTCCAAACCCGCTGCGTCTATGTGACCGACGATATCGCCACGGCCCCGCTCGAGCAGCGTGAGGAACGGCGCGGCGTGGCCGGCGTGGCCCTGGTGCTCAAGATCGCGGGCGCGGCCGCCGCTGCCGGGCTTGACCTGGACGGCGTGGCGCGAGTGGCCCGAAAAGCCAACGATCAGCTCCGGACGCTCGGCGTAACCACTTCCCCGGGCTATCTGCCCAGCACCGGCGAGGCCATGTTCGAAATGGCGGAAGGAACCATCGAATTCGGCATGGGCTTCAACGGCGAGCCCGGCATCTTGCGGATGCAGCTGCAACCGGCGGACCGCATCGCCGACCTGATGATGGAACGGCTCCTCGCCGACCTACAGCCGGCCCCCGGAGACGAAGTGGCCGTCCTGCTGAACGGATTCGGCTTCACCGGGCTGCTGGAACTGTGCATCGTCAACCGCCGGATCAAGACTATCCTCGATCAGCGGAACCTCAGGACGTATGACATGTTCATCGATACCTTGCTGGCGCCCCAGGGGACCGGCGGTTTCTCCATCACCTTGCTCAAGCTGGACGAGGAGCTAAAGCAATATTACAACTCCGCCGCCGAGTCGCCTTTCTTTCATAAACGGGAGATCCGTTCTTAAAGAAGTGCAACGATTGGGCGTTAAAGAGTCAAAAGTCGTAAGTCAAAAGTCGAAGGTTCAATCTCAAAGGTGCAATGTCAAAAGTCGGGAGAGACTGGAAAACCCCAGGTACGTTTCAAGCGTGACTTTGGACCTTTGATATTCGACCTTAAACTGAAACAATTACCCATAATCTTTGGCAATGTGAAGGCTGGTGATTCGGTTTGAGCGATACCCTCAACGTCGATGAGGTCAAGCGGATGTTCGAATATGTGGCCGGAGCGGTCGTCGACAGCGAAGCGGAACTAACGGTGATCGACAAGAAGATCGGCGACGGCGACCATGGGACCAACATGGCCCTGGGTTTCCGGGAAGTCCGGAAGGAACTGCGGGCCAAGGAGTTTGACAGTGTCAACGAGGTGTTTCATTGCGTCGGGATGACGCTGTTGGATACGATGGGCGGCGCCTCGGGGGTGCTCTTCGGGACGCTCTTCATCAGCGGCATCGTCGGCCTGACGCCTTTGAAAGCGATCGATCTCGCCGCTTTGGCGAAGATCTTCCAGAAGTCGCTGACTGCGCTGAAGAAACGCGGCAAGGCTAGGGTCGGCGACAAGACCATGGTGGACGCGGTGGAACCCGCGGTCGCGGCCCTACTGGAGGCGGCGGCCGCCGGCCAGCCCCTGGCGCAAGGCCTGGCTGCCGGAGCCGCGGGAGCGCGGGCCGGCATGGAATACACCAAGCAATGCGTCGCCCGGTTCGGCCGGGCAAAGTCCTTCGGCCAGGCGTCGCTGGGCTTGGAGGATGCGGGCGCGGTCTCGGTCTCGATCATCTTCCGCGCCATGGCCCAATGGGTGCAGCAAAATCATGCCGGGGATATAGGATGAAATCAATTCCAACATGTTTCCATCATGGCCGGCATTCGAGACCTGATGCATAACAGAAATTGAATTCAACTTATATGGCTTTGCCGGTTTGTCAGGCTCCGGCGCTTCGCCTTCCCAGCACGGTTTCTAAAACGGCGGCCCGGAGTAACACCAAGGGGGAGATTTCTTTTGATTACCACATTAACGCTGAATCCCTGCATCGATAGGACCATCACCATCAAGGGTTTTCAATACGGGGGGCTGAACCGGGTCCTTCACACGCGCAGCGATTTTTCGGGAAAAGGCATCAATGTCAGCATCGCAGTCCACCAGTTGGGGGAAGCCACCGAGTGTTTGGGTTTCAATTACGTGGAGGACAGCGCCTTCGTCAAAGAAAGCCTTGAAAAGCTGGGCATCCGCTATCGCTTCATTGATATTGAAGGCAGCCTGCGGACCAATATCAAGGTGTTCGACGAGCAAAGCAGCACGATGACCGAGTTTAACGAGCACGGCCATTATGTGGGAGCGGAGGCGCTTGAACGGCTCAAACAGCTGGTCCTCGCCGGGGCGGGCGACGCCGCGATCATGGTGTTCAACGGCAGCGTTCCCGAAGGGGTCCCGAAAACCGTTTATCAGTCGCTGATCGCCGCGGTCAAAGCGAGCGGCGTCAAAACGGTGCTGGACGCCGATGGCGAGTTGCTGCTGGAGGGGCTCAAGGCCCGGCCCTATTTTGTCAAGCCCAACCTGTACGAATTTGAAACTGCTTTCAAGGTCAAGGTCCGGAGCAAGCAGGATATCGTGCGGATCGCCCGGGAGATCATTGCCGACGGGGTCGAGCTGGTCTGCGTTTCCCTGGGCAAGGAAGGCGCGGTGCTCGTCGGCGGGGACGAGGCCTGGTTTGCGCCGGCTACTGATATCAAGGTCAAAGGGGTGCAGGGCGCCGGGGATTCCCTGGTCGCCGGAATCTGCCTCGCGATCCGGCAGGAGCTGGCCTTGGATCAAATGCTCCGCTACGGCGTGGCCGCTGCCAACGCCTCGCTGATCCGGGAAGGCACCCTGCTGTGCACCGCCGCTGATTTTCAAGCGATGCTGCCCCGGGTGGCGGTCGAGAAAATTACCTTATAAAAGGAGGGGATTCCAGTGTCCTTCGTGACGAGCCAACAGATGCTGGAGGACGCCCGCAACGGCCAATACGCCGTGCCCGCGTTCAACATTGAGAATATGGAGATGGTCCAGGCGGTGCTGCAAACCGCCGCCGAACTGCGTTCGCCGGTGATGCTGCAGACCACCCCGTCGACGGTGAAATATGCCGGAGTCGAGATGCTCCAGGCCATGGTCAGGGCCGCGGCCGAGCTTTGCCCGGTCCCGGTAGCGCTCCACCTGGACCACGGCGAGAGCAGCGATCTGGCGGTCCAGGCGCTGCGGGCCGGCTACACCTCGGTGATGATCGACGGTTCCAAGCTGCCCCTGGCCGAAAACATCGCCATCACCCAAAAGGTGGTCGGGATCGCCCGGGCGGTCCGGATTCCGGTCGAAGCTGAGCTGGGCAAGGTGGGCGGCAAAGAGGACGGGCTGGAGGTCAGCGCCAAAGAAGCGGCCTATACCGACCCCGAGGAAGCGCGGCAGTTCGTGGGGGCGACCGGCGTCAATTCATTGGCGGTGGCCATCGGAACCGCCCACGGTTTTTATAAAGGAGAACCCAAGCTGGATTTCGAGCGCTTGGCCCGGATTCGCGCGATCGTGGATGTCATTCTGGTGTTGCACGGCGCGTCGGGCGTGCCGGACGAAGCGGTGCGGCGCTGCATCGCCTTGGGCGTCAGCAAGGTCAATTTCGCCACCGAATTGCGGGCCGCTTTGACCCGAGGGGTCCGGGAGGCCCTGACGGATCCGGGGATCATCGATCCCAAGGTCTTCATGAAAGCCGGCAAGCAATGCGTGCAGGAGACGGTCCGGCAGAAGATCCTGGTCTGCGGCAGCGCGCAGCGGGCTTGAAAGCCAACTCCCATCGGTTTAAAGGGGAGAGCCCCTTTTAAATAAAAAAACAAAAAAGCGGAGGAGAGAGAAATGCAAAGATTGTTCAACGCAGGCTCGGTACTATTGGTCATCCTCATGGTTTTGGGAATCGCGGTCAGCGCGGCCCCCAAGAAACAGGTGGTCGTCGGCGTCAGCTTGCTCACCCGGGAACATGTTTTCTACAACAACATTGAGTCCGCCTTGGTCAAAAAAGCCAAGGAACTCGGGGTCAAACTGATCGTCCAGGATGCTTCCAAAGACTCCAACAAACAACTCAGCCAGGTTCAGGACTTCATCACCCAGAAAGTGAACGCCATCATTCTCTGCCCGACCAACTCGGCCGGCAGCAAATCAATGGTCGAACTGGCCAACAAAGCCAAGATCCCGGTCTTCACCATGGATATCTCCTCGGACGGCAAGACCGTCGCCCACGTCGCCACCGACAACTATAAAGGCGGCGAACTGGCTGCCGAGTATGTGGCCAAGAAGATGCTCCCCGGCGCCAAGGGCGAGGTGGCCATCGTCACCTATTCCGAGGTGGAGAGCTGCGTCAACCGCGAGAAGGGCTTTAAAGACTTCCTGACCAAGAACTATCCCAACATCAAAGTGGTCGATGTCCAGAACTGCTCGGGCGACCAGGCCAAAGCCGCCGACGTCACCCAGAATATGCTGTTGAAACACCCCAACCTCCAAGTGATCTTCGGCGTCGGCGATCCGTTCGCCATGGGCGCGCTGTCGGCCATCAAGGCTGCCAACAAGAACGTCCAGGTGATCGGCTTTGACGGCAATCCCGAAGGCATCAACGAGATCAAGAGCGGCGGACTCTGGAAAGCCGACGTGGCCCAGGATCCCGCGGCCATCGGCGCCAAGACCCTGGAAGCGGTCATGACCAAACTGAAAGGCAAAAACGTGCCGAAATTGATCCCGATCGCTCCGAAAATCATCGACAAGAGCAATCTCTAAAAGCGTTGTGATAAACCCTGTCCGAAGGCCAGGGTGAACACAAAAGCTCAGCGAAGCAAGGGATAAAGTCGCTTTCCGTTTCGAAAGACTTTATCCCATGGCTTCTAAAAGCGTTGTGATAAACCCTGTCCGAAGGCCAGGGTGAACACAAAAGCTCAGAGAAGCAAGTGATAAAGTCGTTTAAAGCCTTTTAGCAAGAGAATTTCTAATTTGAAAGACTTTATCCCATGGCTTCTGAGCCTCGGCAAGGACAGGCGCCGGGAACGGCTGCGGCCGTTCCCGGCCCGCGTCCGGGCGTCCGGCGGCAGCGGTAGCGTATCGGTAAATGTAGCGTAGGGAATGGCCCTGGCCGTTCCGTACCTGAGGAGGAAGCAACATGCATCAAACGCCATTGATCGAAATGACCGGGGTCAACAAATCGTTTCCCGGGGTGAAGGCGTTATCGGATATCTCACTCAATATTTATCCCGGACGGGTGCATGTCTTGCTGGGGGAGAACGGCGCCGGCAAGTCGACGCTGATCAAGATCATTTCCGGGGTCTATACCCGGGATAGCGGGAGCGTCAAACTGAACGGCCGGGAAGTGAACTTTCAGAATACCCGGGAGTCGCTGGCGGCCGGGGTCAGCGTCATCCACCAGGAATTGAGCGTCATTCCCGACCTGACGGTCGCGGAGAATATTTTTCTCGGCAAGGAACCGAAGATCGGCAATACCGGCTTCATCGACCGCAAAAAGATGGTGGAGGAGACCGGCAAGTTACTGGAATCGATGGGGGTCCGGATCAACCCCAGAGCAGTGATCCGCAAACTCAACAATGCCGACAAACAAATGGTGGAGATCGCCCGGGCGGTTTCGCAAAACAGCTCGCTGGTGATCATGGACGAACCGACCTCCTCGCTCTCGGAGCATGAGGTCGAAGCGTTGTTTCGCGTGATTGAAAAGCTGAAAAAAGAGAATGTGGCCATTATTTATATCTCACACCGCCTGAAAGAGATCGCCCGGATCGGCGATACCGTCACCATCCTGCGCGACGGCCAGGTGGTCCGGACGGTGGATCTGGCCGAAATTGACGAGAGCCATATGATTGCGCTGATGGTCGGCCGCGAAATCACGCAATTTTACTATAAATCGCAAGTCCCGCCCGGCGACGAAGTGGTGCTGGAAGTGAAGCATTACACCCGGAAGGGCGCCTTTGACGATGTCTCTTTCGCGCTGCGGCGCGGCGAGATCCTGGGCGTGGCCGGCCTGATCGGCGCGGGCCGCACCGAGGTGATGCGGGCCATCTTCGGAGCTGACCCGGTGGACAGCGGCGAATGTCTCTTATACGGCAAGCCGGTGCGGTTCACCGAGCCCCAGCAGGCGATCAAGGCCGGGATCGGCCTGATCCCCGAGGACCGGCGCAACCAGGGGTTGTTGTTGGCCAAAAGCGTCCGGGAGAATACCTCGCTCGCCAGCCTCTACGCCAATTCCCGCCAAGGTTTTCTGGATTTCAAGTGGGAGCGGGAGGTGGCGCTTCACTATATCGAGGCGCTGCGCACCAAGACGCCGAGCGACAGCACCCTGACCCGCAGCCTCTCCGGGGGCAACCAGCAGAAAGTGGTCATCGCCAAATGGCTGGTGGCCCAGTCCAAGATCCTGATCATGGATGAGCCCACCCGGGGAATCGACGTCAATGCCAAGGCCGAGATTTACCTGCTGATGAAGCAGTTCGTGGAGGAAGGCGGCAGCATCATCATGGTTTCGTCGGAACTTCCGGAGGTGTTGGGGGTTTCGGACCGGATCATGGTGATGCGCGAGGGACGGGTCGCCGGTTTCATCCCCGGCCCGGGCGCCACCGAAAAAGACATCATGCAGCTGGCCAGCATCAGCGGCGGCTGAAATATTCGCCCTTTGCCCGGGATCCGGCTCCATGGGAGTCCGGCGGGTCTCGCGGGATGAGCCAAGTTCGCGACCGAAACGGAGGAGGTTGTTTTGATGAGTACGAACCCAGCCCAACAAATCGGCAGGTATGCCAAGGAAAACTCGATGGCGCTCTTTTTTGTGGCGCTGATCCTGATCGCAGCGGTCTTTGTGCCGCGTTTCATCGAACCCACCAACCTGGTGAACGTGATGATGCAGATCGCCATCAACGCGTTGCTCGCCACCGGGATGACGTTTGTGATCCTGACCGGCGGCATTGACCTTTCGGTGGGCTCCGTGGCCGCGCTGGCCGGGATCGTGGCCACCGTGGCCATCAAGTATTTTCCGAATGCCGGCATCTTCACCGGACTGCTGGTGATCGCCGCCACCGCGCTGGTGGTGGGCGGAATCTGCGGCGGGATCATGGCCTACAACATCGCCAAATTGAAGGTATCGCCCTTCATCGCCACGCTGGCGATGATGAGCGTGGCCCGGGGATTGGCCTATGTCTATACCGAGTCGCGGCCGGTCTTCGGCCTGCCGGACTCCTTTAGCTGGCTGGGGATCGGCTACATCGGCCCCATTCCGGTGATGGTGATCCTGATGGGGATCGTCCTGATCGCGGCGCATATCGTCCTGACCCGCACCTGTTTCGGCCGGTACGTCTTCGCGGTGGGCAGTAACGAAGAGGTTGCCAAGCTCAGCGGGATCAATATCGTCAAGATCAAGTTCTATGTCTACACCATCGGCGCGGTCCTGGCCGCCTTGGGCGGCGCGGCGCTGGCCTCGCGGCTGCAGGCCGGGCAACCCAACGCCGCCCAGGGTTACGAGCTGAACGCCATCGCCGCGGTGGCGATGGGCGGCACCAGCATGTCGGGCGGCCGGGGCGGCATCATCCAGACCACCTTGGGCCTGGTGATCATCGGCGTCATCAATAACGCCCTGAGCCTGTTGGGCGTCTCCTCCTACTGGCAGACCATCACCATGGGCGTGATCATCCTGGTGGCGGTGATCTTCGACCAGAATAAAGAGAACTAGCGGCGCGGACCCGGCCGGACTTCGGGCGACGGCCCGTGAGCGATTTTGCCATTGCAACCTGCGCATCGGAACGATGCGCAGGTTTTTTATTGGGAGCGCCTGGGACCCCGGGGTTTCGATTAGCCGCTCGGAAAAAAACGGCTGAGATCCCGGCTTTCCAGGAAAGGACGATTATGGTATGGTAGACATAAGGTCAGGATGAATGGGCAGGAGGATATTTTGCAGCGAAGAATTCCAATAAAACCGGCCCGGTAGTCTGTTCGCTACTGCTCGTGATGCTTTGTTTCGTCCCGGGGGTTCGGCGGAAGAGGGGTGGGCGGTCACGGAGCAGGAATGGGAGATGCGGATAGGAGTCAAGGATGCTTCCCATGTCCTGGTCCTCTTTTTTATCGTAATCATTCTTTCAAGTGCTTGTTTTCAGAACGAAGAAAAACCGTCCATCCAACTTAAATCCTGTGCCAAGGTCGGCCAGGGGGTTTGGCGGCAAACCCCCTAGGCCGGTACCCCCGCCGCAAGGGGCGAGTGCCCCCTTGACCCCCCATCCCGCTCCTCCGAGTCGCGGGTCCCTCATGGAAGGAATTGCCGTCCGTGGCGGCGTTGCTTGGGGATGCTTCGGGGGCGACGTCAGGTGATACGTCCGTGTATCGATTCCGCGCCTCCGGCGTCGTGCCGGGTTTGATGAGGCGAATATTGCGGGAATAGTGTCGTTTGAAGTTTTTTTGGAGAGTTGGTTGGTTTAGGTAATTGAGAAAGTTGAGAAAAAGCGTCTAAAAAAACTCATTGGCTGCCTTGAACCGGCCTGACTTTCCCTCGAACCAGGATGGTTCAAGCTGCGGCGTCCATGGACGGGCATCAGCCGCAAGCGAGATGGGTGAGTTCATTCCTTTTCCAGCGCTTAGGCCCCGGAGCCCGGTGGTTTCCCTTCCAGATTCGGGAAGGGCAAAGGGTTGCTTCCTTGATGTTTGGACTTGGACTCATACGTCAACTCCGATTGTCTTTTGGCGAAAATCCTTAATTATTAAGCTTTTCACGTTATTTTGACACTGTGAAAGGTGAGCTATTTAAATTCAGTTTAAATAATAGGTATATATTTTTGGTAACATTAGGTAGGACACTAGTCTCAAGACGTGCAAAAGTGAGGAATCACGATGGGAAAGATTTTGATCGTAGATGATGACCCGCATATTAGAGAATTGATAAAAGTATTTTTGAGCAATGAAGGCTTCGAGGTATATGAGGCTTCAGATGGTGTTGAAGCTCTATCAAAGCTTGAGACAGTAAAAGTGGATATGGCCATTCTTGATATCATGATGCCCAACATGGACGGATGGCAGTTGTGCCGCGAACTGCGCGAGAGTTATGACATTCCTTTGCTTATGGTAACGGCTAAAGGAGAAACAAGTCAAAAAATTAAAGGCTTCGAACTCGGAACCGACGATTACCTTGTTAAGCCTTTTGACCCTTTGGAATTGGTGGTTAGAGTAAAAGCATTATTGAAGCGATATCAAATTGTATCATCCCAGGTAGTTCAGATTGGAAAATTATCGATGAACCGCAAAACCTATGAAGTAACTGTTGGTAGCGAAAATTTAACCCTTCCCCTCAAGGAATTCGAGTTGCTATACAAATTAGCCAGCTATCCGGGGCGGACAATTTCGCGAGAGCAGTTGATCGAGGATATTTGGGGTTATGATTTTGAAGGAAATGAACGGACGCTGGACGTCCATATTAACCGGTTGCGCGAACGTTTTCCGGAAGAAAAGTGTGACTTTAAAATCAGGACGATTCGGGGCCTCGGTTATCGTCTGGAGGTATAAACCATGGGCAAAGGAAAAAATTTGAAAGTTGTCTCCGGAGTCGTCCTGCTATTGGTAATATATGCAGGCTGCATTGCAGGGGCCTTTTTTCTAACTTCACATCTATTTACCGTTACAATAGAGAGCCTATCTCCTGTATTTATTCAGATCATTAACTCACTTCTCGGGCTATTTGGGGTGATCCTGCTTTTTGGCTTATTCCAGATGATACATCGGGCGCAAATCAAACAAGCCTTAGCCGCAATTACAGCGGCGCTTGAAAAAATTTCACGAGGGGATTTTACAAGCCGCTTAGACTTAGGCTTTCATGTAAATAAAGGGTTCGAAGATCTGATTAACAACGTCAATAAGATGGCATTAGAATTAAACCAGATGGAGAAGATGCGGCAAGATTTCATTTCTAACGTTTCGCATGAGATTCAGTCGCCATTGACCTCAATTAGGGGGTTTGCTAAGGCCTTACACAATAACCAATTAAGTTCCGAGGATCGCCTGCGTTTTATAAGTATCATTGAAACCGAAAGCATACGGCTGTCGCAACTGAGTGACAACATGCTTAAACTGACTTCTCTCGAAGCGGAAAACAGCAAGATTACACCGGTCACTTATCGTTTGGATAAACAGCTAAAAAATATTATCCTGGCATGCGAACCCCAATGGACGCAGAAAAAAATAGAAATGGAAGGGTTCTTGGATCAGCTAGCGATAACAGCAGATGAAAGCCTGATGAGCCAGGTATGGATCAATCTCATCCATAATAGTATCAAATTTACTCCCGAGAGTGGGACGATTCGAGTGGAGCTGCACCGGCAAGGCGAAAATGCTGTCTGCCGAATCTCCGATACCGGTATTGGCATGACTGAAGAAGAGCGGCTTCATATATTTGAGCGCTTCTACAAAGCAGATAAAGCCAGGGATCGCTCCCAACAGGGCAACGGATTGGGGCTTTCCATTGTTAAAAAAATCATTGATATGCACCAAGGTAATATTAATGTCGAGAGCATAGTAGGAGCAGGTACAACTTTTACCGTAATCCTGCCACTTTGATAAGACCAAAATTAAAAAGTACAGTTTCGCGGAGGATTGGCGAGACTGTACTTTTTTACTTTATGGCTTTCGTTTAAATTCAGTTTAAACGGGGATGTTATGATTGCAACAACACAAGATTTAAAAGCCATGTGATAAAGTCTTTCGAAACGGAGATCAGCATGCAAAAAGGTTTAAACGACTTTATCACTTGCTTCTCTGAGCTTTTGTGTCCACCCTGACCTTCGGACAGGGTTTATCACAACGCTTTTAAAAGCCATGTGATAAAGTCTTTCGAATCGGCAATTGCCTTGCAAAAAGATATCAAACGACTTTATCACTTGCTTTTCTGAGCTTTTGTGAATACCCCGACCTTCGGACGGGGTTTATCACAACGCTTTTAAATCAATCAATACACAATTCACAGAACAAACCGTTGATAAGGAGGAAAGAGGAAAGATGAAAATCATCGGAATTATCACAAGTCCGCGGAAAGAAGGCAATACCGCCTGGATAGTCAATAAAATACTCGAAGGTGCGAAAGAACGGGGCGCCGAAACTCAAGTCTGGTATTTCGGCGATCTGGATATCCAACCGTGCCGGGGTTGTTGGGGCTGCCACAAGGGCGATCGGGGTTGTGTTATCAAAGACGACATGCAGAAACTTAATGATGCGATTGATCATGCCAATGCCATTGTTTTCGGCTCGCCGATTTACATGATGCAGATGAGTGCCCAGGCGAAGATATTCATTGACAGGATGTTTGCGCGATTCTCGCCGCGATACTCGCCGTATTTCAAAGCAGAAAACGCCGCGCAAAAAAAGCTGATCCTTGCGTTTAATCAGGGTAATCCTGATTCCGGCCTGTTCCAGTCGTATATTGATTATACGAAACACATGTTTGAGTTGCTGGAATTTGAGGTTAAAGAGGTACCTGTCGTCACCGGTATGCGCAATGGACCGGCGCATGAGAGAGAAGATCTGCGCACTCTCCTGAAGGATATCGGTTCATCGCTGGTTGGGGAATGATTCCCGGAATCATGAGGATATTGCAATTGCGGATAAGCAGGGGTATCCTTTGGTTTGCTGTGATGTGCGAAATATCTGGTGTTGAGTTCCCATGGTTGCCGGAACATGGAGGTTAAAGCATGTCACAAATTATAATAAAATTCCAAAAATCAAGCGGAGGATGGCACAATGATGCAGGGAGAAAATATGAACAGTAAACGCCGTACATTTACCTTAGTCATACTTCTATTCGCGTCTTTTATGGATATATTGGATACCATGATCATCAACATTGCCATACCCTCCATTCAAAGCGGTTTACAGGCCAGTTCATCGGCTGTTGAGTGGACGGCAAATGTGTATATCCTCAGAATGGCACTGATTATCATTACCGGCGGGCGACTTGGGGATATTTTAGGTCGAAAAAAAATGTTCATGCTAGGCATAGCAGGGTTTACGATTGCCTCCGCTTTTTCTGGTTGGGCCGCCACCATCAATGAGCTGATTTTTTCCAGAGCAATCCAGGGAATCATGGCCGCGATGATGATTCCACAGGTGCTTTCTTATATCCAAGTTTTATTTGCACCGAAAGAACGTGCCGGGGCGCTTGGCGCCTACAGCGGAATCAGCGGATTTGCAACCGTTGCCGGGCCAATATTGGGTGCATTCCTAATCAAGATTAATCTTTTCCAACTAGGTTGGCGTACATTATTCCTCATTAATATTCCGATCGGAGTTTTCATTTTTATAGCCGCTGCGCTCGTGCTCCGGGAATCAAAATCTATAAACCCATTACGTGTAGATATACCGGGTACGCTAATGGCGATGGCTTCGCTTATCATGCTGCTGTATCCGCTGATACAAGGAAATAGCTTGGGTTGGCCTGTTTGGACATATATTTCAATGGTAGCTGCGGTCATCGTTGGTTTCCTGTTTATTGTCTATGAGAAGCATCGCACAAAACAAAATCAATCTCCTTTAATCGCACTGAACCTTTTCCGATTTAAGAGCTTTATTGGAGGAGTATCGGTATTTTCCTTATTTATGATTGCCATGAGCGGCTATTTTCTCGTCTTTACATTTTACTTGCAGATGGGATTACATTTTACGCCTTTGCACGCGGCCATGACCGCATTACCATTTTCGTTAATGGTTCCTGTGACGGCAGCGTTTTCAGTAATGAAACTGGCACCTGAAATTGGTCGTAAGATAGTAGTATTAGGGTTGATCCTATGTGCAATTGGGCTTGCAGGCGTAGAATTAGTGATGCACGAAGCGGGTACATCCCTGAGCAATTGGCAGCTGCTTCCCATACTTCTTATCGCTGGTGCGGGCATGGGCATGGTTGTAGCGCCTCTTACTGATTTTAGTATTTCACAAGTTCCGCAACAGGATGCGGGTTCGGCTTCTGGTATTTTGAACATGATGCAGCAAGTTGGCAGCAGTATCGGTATTGCTATTCTCGGTACGATTTTTTTCAATTCTATTGGAAGTTCATTTGAAATCAGCGGATTTGCTGTGGGCGTGAGATATGCCATTTGGTCTGCTGTCGGTATTTTGATCTTAACTATATCATTTGTTTTCTTACTCCCCAAAAAGATACACCAACATACTGACAGCCTGTAAAAATGGGATAGAAGATTCACGATCATGAATAAGTTGGAGTTAAAGGGATGACGTTCATGGAAGCTTCCCGGAACCTCGGGGATGCTTCCCGAAGATCTGTCGATGCTTCCCGAAGGATTGGTCCTCTTTCCCGAAGGATTGGTCCTGCATCCCCGAGCCTTGGTCCTTTATCCCGGAACCCCCGGGATGGTTCCCGAAGGCTCCGGGATGCTAGGATGAACCTTCGGGAAGAAAGGATCAGAAGATCCTATGAAAGGATCAGGGGATCCCTTACAAGGATGAAGACCATCCCTTACACGGATCGAGGCATACCTTACAAGGATCGAAGGATCCTATGAAAGGATCGCGGCATACCTTACAAGGATGGCTTTCATCCTAACAAGGACGAAGAATATCCTAGTTGGACGGAAGACCATACCTGACATGAGAAGGAATCAACTGATATATTAGGAGAGCCGGGATGGTCCCCGGGTACGATGGGATGCCGGATGAAACGGCCGGGGAGCGGGATGGAAGCCCCAACCTGACAAGAGGTGAACCGAGCGCCAGCGAGCTTCATTGTCGGGCGGCGGACCGGACCGGTGGTGGAATGCAGGGAACGTTTCTCGGGAATCGATCGGGTCGGCGCTCCGTCGTTGATGTGCCGGACCCGGTCGGGGCTGGTTCCCGAAAAAAACGTTGGCAATTCCCCGGCGATCTGCTATACTGAAATTAATCATTCCGCACACGTTAACGTTAGCCGTTTGCCGGGGGATGGCCGTGCCGATCGGTGGTTCGCCGCTTGGAAACTGGTAAGAACGGCGTGGCTGCGAAATGGCAAGATTGAGGACGCCAGCGGCTGGAAGAGCGGGCACGGTGTCGGTCCACCAATGTAGCGTCCCGACGGGAGCTGCTGGTTTCATTTTACCGTTGACGCACACGTTAAAGCGGAAGGGGTTTGCCAGTGACGGTCACCATCAAAGATATCGCCCGGATGGCCAATGTCTCCCATACCACGGTTTCACGGGCGCTCAAGGACAGCCCGGAGATCGGCGAGGAGACGCGGCGGCGCATCAAAGAGCTGGCGCAGCGGCTGAATTACACCTCCAACGCCCTGGCGCGCGGGCTGGTGTTGAAGCGGTCCGACAGCATCGGCCTGGTGATTCCGGATATTATCAATCCCTATTACGCCCATATCAGCAAGGCCATTGAGAATGTGGCCAGTGGCCGCAACTTCAGCCTGATTATTTGCAATACCGACCGCAATCCGGAAAAAGAACGGCATTATCTGCAGTTTCTCCGCGCCAAGCAGGTGGACGGGATCATCATGGTCCCGGTGACCAACCGCCCCGAGCCGCTGCAGGATCTGGTCCGGGACGGCATTCCGCTGGTCCTCATCGACAATTGGGTGCCGGGCGTGACGGCCGACTTTATCACCAACGACAATTTCGCCGGGGCCGCCGCCGCGGTGCGGCACCTGATCCGGCGCGGCAAACGGCGAATCGCCCATTTCGCGGGGCCCCGCGACTCTTTCGCCAGCCAGGAACGGCTCCGCGCCTATCGGCAAGTCATGGCCGAACAGGGCCTGGCCGTTCCCGAAGCGTGGGTCATTTCCACCAACGCCACCTTCGAGGAGGGTGAGAGAACCGCCCGCCAGCTGCTTCACGCCGGAGAGCTGCCCGAGGCCATCTTCGCGGTCAACGACGTGGTGGCCATGGGGGCGCTGAAGTATTTTTACCGCAAGGGGGTCCGGGTCCCGGAGGACCTGGCCCTGGTGGGCTATGACGACATCGAGATGGTGGCGATGCTGCCGGTGGCGCTGACCACCGTTCGCCAGCGCAAACACGAGCTGGGCCGGACCGCCGCCCAGATGATCCTGGAACGGATCCTCGCCCCGGACGAGGCCCGGGAGTACCGCAACGTCACGCTCCAACCCCGGCTGGTGGTCCGGAAGTCCTGCGGCGAACCGGAGGAAGAAAGGATGGGCTGATCAGGCCGAAGGTGAAGGCCGAAAGTCGGGAAAGTCGAAAGTCGGAAAGTCGAAAGTCGGAAAAGTCAAAAGTCGGAAAAGTCAAAAGTCAGAAAAGTCAAAAGTCGGAAAGTCGAAAGTCGAAAGATGAAAATCGAAAGTCCAAAACAGAAACTTCCAGACTGGTGATCCGGGACCTCTGGCCTTGAACCTTTGACCTTGGGCCTTGGACTTTTGACTATAGACTTTAGACCCCTGGATCTTGGACTTTGGACTTTGGACTTTGGACCTTTGACTTTGAACTTTGAACTTTAGACTTTAGACTTTAGACTTTGAACTTTAGACTTTAGACTTTAGACTTTGGACCTTTGACTTTTTACGAAACGGTATCATCCGAATCAATTCAAACAGGAGGCGTTAGCAATGGAAGTACGCAGTGGGGCAAACCCGCAGGATTTTAAGAACTACACCACGGAACGGATCCGGGAGGATTTCCTGATCCAAGACCTGTTCGTGTCGGGCGAAATCAAGCTGGTCTACAGCCAGATCGACCGGATCATCACCGGCGCGGCCTGCCCGGTCGCTCCCTTGACCCTGGAGGCCGGCGCGGAGCTCAGGGCCGCTTATTTCCTGGAACGGCGCGAAATGGGGATCATCAATATCGGCCCGAAGGGGACGGTCAGCGTCGACGGCCAGCCATACGAGCTGGACTCGCGGGACGGCCTCTACATCGGGAAAGGCGCCAAGGAGATCGTCTTTACCAGCGCCGATCCGCAGGCGCCCGCCAAATTCTATTTTAACAGCGCGCCGGCGCACCAGACCTATCCCACCCGGAAGATTCTGCTCAGCGAGACCGCTGCCCAGCACCTGGGCTCCCTGAACGAGTCCAACGAACGGACCATCCACAAATACATCCATCCCGACGGCGTCAAAAGCTGTCAGCTGGTCATGGGAATGACCATCCTGGAGCCGGGCAACATGTGGAACACCATGCCTTGTCACACCCATGACCGGCGGATGGAGGTCTACCTGTATTTCAACATTCCCGACGACGCGGTGGTCTTCCACCTCATGGGCGAGCCGGGTGAGACCCGCCACGTCGTGATGCGCAACGAGCAAGCGGTGATCAGCCCCAGCTGGTCGATTCACTCGGGTGTGGGCACCAAGAACTACACTTTCATCTGGGGAATGGTCGGCGAGAACCAGGTCTTCTCGGACATGGACGCCGTTCCGATGAGCCAATTGAAATAGAGGAGGTTGCGAACGATGATTTTAGACCAATTTAAGCTGGACGGCAAGGTAGCGATCGTCACCGGTTGCAGCACCGGTCTGGGACAGGGGATCTGCCTGGCCCTGGCCGAGGCCGGCGCGACGGTGGTGGGAGTCGATTACGTGGCGGCCCCCGAGACCCAAAAACGCCTTGAGGAACTGGGCGGCAAATGCCTGATGCTGGTGGCCAACCTGTTGACCCTGGAGCCGCTGGAGGGGATCCTCCGCCAGACGCTGGAGGCGTTCGGGCGGCTGGATATTCTGGTCAACAACGCCGGCATCATCCGGCGCAACGACGCCCTGGAGTTTTCGGAGAAGGACTGGGACGACGTGCTCAACATCAACCTGAAGACGGTCTTCTTCTTCAGTCAGCTGGCGGCCAAACAATTCGTCAAACAGGGTTCCAAGGGCAAGATCATCAATATCGCCTCGATGCTGTCCTATCAGGGCGGGATCCGGGTTCCCTCCTACACCGCCAGCAAGAGCGGAGTGATGGGCATCACCCGGGCCATGGCCAACGAATGGGCGAAGTACCACATCAATATCAACGCCATCGCCCCGGGCTACATGGCCACCAACAATACCGCGCCGTTGCGCGCCGACGAGGGACGCAGCAGCGAGATTCTGGGCCGGATTCCGGCGGGCCGCTGGGGCACTCCCGATGACCTGAAAGGCGTGGCTTTGCTGCTCGCCTCTGACGCCGGGGACTACATCAACGGGTTCACCATCGCGGTGGACGGCGGCTGGCTGGCGCGGTAAGCGGCGGCGCCACTCGGACCGGCTTCATCCGTATTTCAGCGATTCTCTGAAAACCTTCGCCGTCGGGAGACGGCGGAGGTTTTCTTCATTTTTTCCTCCATCGGTTAAAAATTGTCCCCCGCAAGTAAAAAAGTGGCCATGGGCTATTGCACCCTCCGGGACTATACTTAGAGTGGCAAATACTTGGAAATTGCCTAATCTGTTCGCGGAGCGGGCAAGCGGTTGTGAAGGCATTGCCAAATTATCAAGAGGGGGGCTGTTTCATGAAGAAAAATTTGATCCTGAGCATCGTGTCGGTGTTGCTCCTGCTGGCGGTCGCCTGCGGCGGAGTGCCGGTGGCGAGCGCGCCGCCCGGCGAGACCTGGCAATCCAGCATCTTTGGGAGCAGTACCACGGCTTCCTCCGCCGTCAATCAGATCACGGTGAATGCCGATCAAAGCGTGACCATCGAAAGCACCGGGAACGGCGGCAAGATCTCCAGCACCGTGGAAGGGATCGCCTTTTACCATACGCCGCTGGACTCGGCCAAACCGTTTCAGCTCACCGCCAAAGTCAAGGTGGAGAGCTATACCAACGCCAGCCAGGTATCGTTCGGGATAATGCTCCGGGACACCGTGGGCGTCAACGGCGACAGCTCGGGCCATGCCTCCAATTTCGTGGCGGTGGGCGCCCTGGCAGGCAAAATGCAGGCCTTCTACAGGAAAGGAACCCTGCTGGTCAATCCGGCGATAACGCTGGTGGACGCGCCGGCGCAGGCGGGGAACCAATTCATCCTGCGGCTGATCAAGACGGCCGATAACCAATGCGTCGTCAGCTGCGGTTCCCAGACCGCGGTCATCGACAGCGCCGGCTTCTTTAGCGGCAGCCAATTCTACCTCGGCCTTTTTGCGGCCCGCAATGCCAAGGTTACCTTTTCCGATATTGAACTGCTCACGACGGTGGCGAACGTCGCCGTTTCCAGCCGCCCCGCCAGGACCGAGTATCTGACCGGGCAGGCGCTGGATCTGAGCGGCTTGGGAGTGACGGCGACCGAGGCCGGCGGCGCCGTGAAGACGCTGACCGCCAAGGATTATGTCGTGACCGGCTTTGACAATAACGCCGCGGGAACGCAGAATCTGACGGTTCACTACGGCGGAAAGACCGCTAGCTTCCAGGTGAACGTGGTCGCTTTGGCCTGCACCGCGATGGACATTGCCTACGAACCGGCCAAGACCACTTATTATTTAAACGATCGCTTTGATCCGGCCGGGATGGTCATCAACGGCACCTTCAACACCGGAGCCGTCCGGCCGCTCGATCCCGCCGAATATACCCTGTCCGGCTTCGATAGCGCCACGCCGGGGAAAAAGACGGTCATCGCCGCCCTGAAGGCCGATCCCGCCAAAACGGCCAGCTTCACGGTGACTGTCAAACCCGCCGCGCTGCTGGACCTGGAGATCCGCAAGCCGCCGGAGAAGACGCGTTATTTCCTCGGCGAATCATTGGACCTGGACGGGATGGTGGTCTACGCCAAATACAGCGACCGCACGGAAGCGCGGCTCACCAAGGATGAATACGCGGCGTCCGCGTTGGATGCCGCAACTCCGGGGGAGAAGGAAGTCGCCCTTTCCCATAAAGGCAAAACCGCCATCCTGAAAGTAACGGTGAAAGCCAAGGAGCTCACCGGCATCCAGGTGACCAAGTATCCGAAAACCACCTATTGGATCGGCCAGTCCTTTGACGCCGCGGGCCTGGAAGTCTCCAAGGTCTACGACAACCTGGACCGGGAGGTTCTGCCCGCCGGAGAATACGCCATTGATTCATCGGCGTTGGATTCGGCGCGGACCGGCGTTTACCCGATCCGGATCGTTCCCAAAGACGGCCGGCTCGCGCCGCTTACGCTCCCGGTGACGGTAAGGGAGAATATGGCCTATACTTGGAAGACCATCCGCTTCGGCCAGTCGACATCGGAGACCCGGAATTATGCGACGGTGAAAGAGAACGGGAACGTCGAGCTGGTAGCGCTGGAGGGCGGCGGAAAAGTAACCGGCGACCATGACGGCATCACGTTCTATTATACGGAGATTGACGGGCAGAAGGATAACTTCGTGTTATCCGCCGATATCCAGGTCAAAGCCTACGCCAAGAACCCGCATGACGGCCAGGAATCCTTCGGCATCATGGCCCGGGACGCCATCGGCAAGCCCGGCGATTCCAGCATCTTCGCCTCCAATATCGCGGCGGTCGGCGGACACAGCGGCGGAACCGGGAATCCCAACGGCACCCAGCTGTTCATCCGGACCGGGATCACCTCTCCCGACGGCGCGGGCAGCAAGGGCGTGCAGCGCAAGATGCTCCTCAATGAGAAGCCGGAACCGGGGAATACTCATCCCGCCAAACCCTACCGGTTGACCCTGGCCAGAACCAACAGCGGTTTTACCGGGAGATTGAACAACGGCGCCGCGGAACTGTTCTTCCAGCCGGATATCTTAAAAGTCCAGGATTCTAAGATTTACGTAGGTTTTTATGCCGCGCGCCTGGCGACGATCGAAGTGAGCAATATTCAATTTACGGTCACCGCGGCCGAGACCGACGCTCCGAAGGTGGACCCTCCCAAAGAAAAGATCGTGCCCGGGCTGGAAATCCTATCGCCGGATAAAACCTCCAAGACCACGTATCCGCTGTTGGTCCGGGCCAATGTGGACGGCATTGTCACGGTGAAAAAAGGGAACCGGGTCATCGCCCGGGACAAAGCGGTCGCGGCCGGCCAGATCCTGACGGTGCCCGCGGCCATCGCCGCCGGCGCGACGACCCCGTTCAGCGTGGCCTTTTTGCCGGAGGACACCCAATATCTGACCTCCTATGAGAAGATCGTCAAAAACTTCACGGTTACCCGGCGCTCCTATGCGCCGAACGGCGATATTTACGTGTCGCCCCGGGGTTCCGGCGCCGGCACGGGCACCGAAAGCGCTCCGCTGGACCTCGATACCGCCATCGAATTTGTCCGGGAAGGCCAAACGATCATTTTGCTTGACGGCCAATACCTCCGCAGTTCGAAACTGGAGATCAAAAAGTATAACGACGGCACGGCCGGGGCCATGAAGTACCTGGTGGCGGCCCCCGGCGCGCGACCGGTGATCGATTTCAATAAAAAGTCCGAGGGCGTGCTGCTCAGCGGCGATTACTGGCACGTGAAAGGGATCGATTTCGCCCGCTCGGCGGCCAATACCAAGGGATTCACCATCGGCGGCAACCACAATATCGTGGAGCTTTGCAATTTCTATCAGCACGGGGATACGGGCTTGCAGATCAGCCGCACCGACCTGACCTTGGAGAACCTGTCCGATTGGCCGTCCCATAACCTGATCTTGAATTGTACCTCGTATGACAACCGCGATCCGTCCGACAACAATGCCGACGGCTTTGCCGCCAAACTCACGGCCGGTGTGGGGAATGTCTTCCGGGGTTGTATTTCGCATCATAACATCGATGACGGCTGGGATCTCTACACCAAAGCCGGCAGCGGCGCCATCGGAACGGTGCTGATCGAAGGGTGCATCGCTTATGCCAATGGCGCGTTGACGGACGGAACGGTGGGCCGGGGCGATAAGAACGGCTTCAAGCTCGGCGGGGAAGGCATCGCGGTACCCCATGTCATCCGGAACAGCCTCGCCTTCGGCAATGGGGCCGTGGGTTTCACCAGCAACAGTAATCCCGCCGTGCAGGCGCTGGATTGCGTTTCGTACGACAATGGCCGGGCCAATCTGGAATTCACATCCTATCCGGGGATCCCGTTGCAGTTTGTGATTCGGAACTTTGTATCCTACCGCAGCGGCGCCGGGGGGAGCGACAGCTATCCGGCCTTCGCCGCGGACCAGAGCAACTACTTCTGGAACGGCAGCGCCTCGGTCAACCAATCCGGCACGGTTTTGAATCCGGCCATTTTCGCCGGACTGACGCCGTCCCTGCCCTACCAGCGCGACGCCGAGGGCAATATTATTTGGGGCGATTTCTTGAAGATCAAGCGCTGATCCGGACCGATACGCCAATCAGCGTCTCAAGGTCCAAGCAATGAGCATGAAAACGTAGCAGCAGGCCGGAGGCTCCGGTTGTTTTTGGGCATCATCATCCCAGACCGGCATCGATGGTTGAAAATTCTGCGCTCACCGCCGCCGGGTGGTGCGACCTGGGTGTGAAAATATTTCATCCCATCAATGGAAATAAATCTTGAATCGTTTCAGTCCGAAGTGATATAATGTTACGGTGACTTCCCTGCTCCTTTTCCAATGAAGGGAGCCGAATGAGTCCATAGGGAGGAGGTGTGAAATCGGATGCGGGATTATGAGACGATGTATATCCTCAGGCCAGACCTGGAAGAGGAAGCTCTTGAGGCAGCGGTCGCCCGCTTCGAGGATGTTGTCAAGAACGGTAACGGTGAGATTCTCAAAGTTGACCGTTGGGGCAAGCGGCGTCTTGCTTACGAGATTGACGGCAAAGTCGAAGGGCACTATATCCTGATGACCTTCAAGTCCGGCACAGAAGTCGCGCAAGAGCTCGAGCGGCTGTTGCGCATCAACGACGATATCGTTCGCCACTTGGTAATCAAAAAAGAAGAATAACGAAGGTGATGGCAGATGAATCATATTGTCCTGATCGGGAGACTCACGCGAGACCCGGAACTTCGTTATACGCCGAGCGGTACAGCGGTAACCAATTTTGATCTGGCGGTGGATCGCCCGGTTCCCAACCAACAAGGGGAGCGGGAGACGGATTTCATCCGGATCATCGCCTGGCAAAAACAGGCGGAGTTATGTGCCAATTACTTGAAGAAAGGGCGTCTCGTGGCGGTGGAAGGCCGGTTGCAGATTCGCAGTTACGAGACACAAGATGGCCAAAAGAGACGCGTTGCCGAAGTCGTCGCCAACCAAGTCCAGTTTTTGGACAAGGGTCGCGATGACGCTACGGCTGCCCCGGGTTCCGGATCTTCCGGTTCCGGCGGCCATGACGATCTCGGCGGCGTGAATCTCGACGATCTTCCATTTTAGGTTTGACTATCGGAGGTGAAATAATATGCCCAGAAACGACAAAGAGGGTCGCGGCGGTCGCCGCCCCAAGAAGAAGGTATGCGCCTTCTGCGTTGATAAGGTAACCGCGATCGATTATAAGGAAATCCCCAAGTTGCGCAGGTTCATTACCGAGCGGGGCAAGATTTTACCGCGCCGGATCTCGGGCAATTGCGCTGTTCACCAGCGCCAATTGACCAATGCGATCAAACGGGCACGGCAAATTGCTTTGTTGCCATATACCAGTGAATAAGGGGCCGAAGGGCCCCTTTTTTATAACAGTTGCCGGCGGTTTTGAAACGGCCCGCGGCGAACGCCGGCCCGGAGAGCAATGGGCGATGCAAGCCGGAAGTAACGCAATTTCCGATTCTGAAACGGGCGATAAAATTATTGCAAAATTATTTCAGCGCAGGAAAAAAAGGTCTTGATAGAGAATATCATGGGTTGAAGGAGGATTGTTTTGATGTCTTCGAGCAACCCGGATTTCAATATTGTCAAGAACCTGCGGACCATCGAATGGATTAAGGCGGAATTGGCCGCCGGCATGGGGACCCTCTTCAAAGCCCTGATCAAGAACAATGAAGAGTTGATCCAGGATTCTTTGGCCGGTTTGATTGTCAGTTGTTACTTCCTGGGCAAACGGCTTGGCATCTCCTTCACCAAGCTGGATGAGATCATTCGTCAGAAGCTGCAGTCGCCGCCGATGCAAGAGCACGAATTGGAACAGTGGTATGGAGACGTCTCCAATTTGGAAAATTACTTGAAAGACCGCAATCGATATTAGGTGGTGAAATCATTGAAAGTTATTTTGAAGCAAGACGTCAAAGCATTAGGGAAAAAAGGCGAGATTAAAGAGGTTTCCGACGGTTACGCCCGGAATTTTCTGCTGCCCAAGAATCTGGCCATCGAGGCCACTGCGGGGAACCTGAAAATACTGGCGGAAGTGAAAGAAAACGCCATTCAGAAAGAGATCCGGGAGGAAGCAGAGGCCAAAGCCTTGGCCGAGCGGTTAAAAGGCTTGACGATAACCTTCAAGGCGAAGACCGGCGAGAACGGCCGGTTATTCGGTTCCATCACCGCCAAAGAAGTGGCCGAGCAGATCGTGAAGCTCGCCAAGGTGGAACTGGACAAACGAAAACTGGCCATTGACGACGCCATCAAGACCCTAGGCGATCATCCGGTGAAGATTCATCTCTATAAGGGAGTCACGACCGAAGTGATTGTCAAGGTCGAGCCCGAGCAATAATTTTAAAAAACGAACAGATTTTACCGGAAACCGGTGCCGCCGGTTTTCGTTATTTTAGATAGATAAGTTGAATGAAATCCGGCCTGTCGATGCCTTTTGAAAGGATGATTCTCAAACCCGGCGAAGGGTAATGACTGACGGGTTTGTTCCCGGATTTTTGACGGGAAGGAGAAGTCCGATGCGAAATATTGTCAAACAATTTACCGATATCTTTCAAAAAACGGCGCCGCCGCCACCGGCCATTCCGCTCCACGACCGGCTGCTCGACGACGATCAGCTGGAACGGCAGATCGCGGCGGTTTTTGCGCTGCTGTCCAATCTCTACGGTTCCGACCGGCTGGTTCTCAAGGCGGGGAAGCTGGAAGCGCTGAAACTGATGCGTTCCGAGATCCTGGAGGAGCGGGTTCTGGCCCTGCAGCGGATCGTCTTTGAGGATCCGACCATCGATCCCCCGCCGGCCCGGAAGAATCTCCCCGAGATCTTGAATGAGATCGAAGAGGAGATTGCCGATCTGATCGCCCGCAAGACAGTGGAGGAGAAGATCGAAAAGAAGATCGCCGACCGGATGCAACAACGGCACGAGGAATATCTCAAGGAGATCAAGATTCAGATCCTGCAGGAGAGTTCCGGCCCTGATAATCCGCACACCCTGAAAAAATTGGCCGATCTGGAGAAGATGGATCAGGTCAATCTCTCCAAATCGGTGCTGGAAGCGCTGAAACCGACCAAACTGGATGAGGTGGTCGGCCAAAACCGGGCCATCGCGTCTTTACTGGCCAAGATCGCCTCGCCCTTTCCACAGCACGTGATCCTGTACGGACCGCCCGGAGTCGGCAAGACGACCGTGGCCCGGTTGGTGCTGGAAGAGGCCAAGAAGCTGTCGTTCACGCCGTTCAAAACGGAAGCCCCCTTCGTGGAGGTCGACGGGACCACCTTGCGCTGGGATCCCCGGGAAGTCACCAACCCGCTGCTGGGATCGGTGCACGACCCGATCTATCAAGGCGCCAAGCGGGATCTGGCCGAGGGCGGAGTTCCCGAGCCCAAGCTGGGTCTGGTCACCGACGCTCACGGCGGGGTGCTGTTCATCGATGAGATCGGCGAGATGGATGAGATGCTCCAGAACAAACTGTTGAAGGTGCTCGAGGATAAGCGGGTCTTCTTTGATTCGGCCTATTACGACCCCAATGACCCGAATGTCCCGAAATATATTAAAAAGCTGTTCACCGAGGGCGCGCCGGCCGATTTCATTCTGATCGCCGCCACGACCCGCGATCCGTCGGAGATCAGTCCGGCGATGCGTTCCCGTTGCGCCGAGGTATATTTCGAACCCCTGGAGCAACCGGAGATTCAGGAGATTGTCACCAACGCCGCCGCCCGGATCCGGGTGCCGCTCGAACCGCAAGTGGCCGAGATGATCAGCGAATACACCATGGAAGGCCGGAAGGCCGCCGGGATTCTGGCCGACGCCTGCGGTTTGGCCTTATATAAAAACCGCGACGGCAATCCGCGGCTGGAGGATATCCGGATCAGCGAGTCCGAATTGTTGGAGGTCTTTCAGGTGAGCCGGCTGTCGCCTTTCCTGACGGTCCGGGCTTCCGGGCAAAGGGAGATCGGCAAAATCTTCGGCCTGGGCGTCAGCGGCTTTGTCGGATCGGTGCTGGAGATCGAGGCGGTCTGTTTTCCCAGCCCCGAAAAGGGGAAAGGCCGGTTGCGTTTCAACGAGACCGCCGGAAGCATGACCAAGGACTCGGTCTTCAATGCCGCCTCGGTCGTCCGGCTGTTGACCGGGAAGGATCTTTCCGACTATGACGCCCACGTCAACGTGGTCGGCGGCGGCCGGATCGACGGTCCGTCCGCCGGCGTGGCGATCACCCTGGCGTTGATCAGTTGCCTGACCAACCGCCCGATCCCGCAGAATGTGGCGGTGACCGGCGAGGTATCCATTCAAGGCAAGATCAAGGCCGTGGGCGGGGTGGCCGAGAAGATTTACGGCGCCCGGCAAGCCGGGATGAAACGGGTCTTTGTGCCGAAGGAGAACGAGAAGGATATCCCGCAGGAGCTCAAGAACGTTCAAGTAATTCCGGTGGAGACCGTGGCCGACATCATGGAGCGGGTGCTGCTGGAGGCGGAACCGGCTGCGGAATCCCCCATCGACAGCGCTTTGAACTAAAAGCGTTGTGATAAGCCCTGTCCGAAGGCCAGGGTGAACACAAAAGCTCATAGAAGCAAGTGATAAAGTCGATTTTAATCCTTTGAAAGAGTGATTTCCGAATTTGAGGACTTATCACATGGCTGCTAAAAGCGTTGTGATAAACCCTGTCCGAAGGCCGGGGTGAACACAAAAGCTCAGAGAAGCAAGTGATAAAGTCGTTTTTTAATCCTTTGAAAGAGTGATTTCCGAATTTGAGGACTTTATCACATGGCTGCGAATATCCAAACAATAAGAAACTCCCGAGCCATCGGGAGTTTTGTTTTTTAATTTAAATGGGGTTTCCGTTAAACCGGGCGCCGCCGCAACGTGCGGATTTCCGCCTCGTGGGCGCCGTACATTTCCAGCAGTGACTTTTGCACCTCGGTCAAATCGGCGAAACCTTGGCGCATTTCCCCGGAGAGCTTGGCCACTTCCATTTGTAAGGCCTCATGCTGCGCTTTCTGAGCCTCACTGGCATGAACCAAGGATTGGATCATCTGCCCGTGCTCGGCCTGCTGGAGCTGGAGCAGATGGATATCCTGCCCCATACCGTCAATTTTTCGCTCCATCCCGGTTATCTTGCGGTCCATCCCGGCTATTTCCCGTTTGAGACCGGTTATTTCCTGTTTCACACCGGTCATTTCCTGTTTCACACCGGTCATTTCCCGCTGGAGCCCGGTTACTTCTTGTTTCATACCGGTAATCTCTTGCTGGACTCCGGTTATTTCTTGTTTCATACCGGTAATCTCATGTTGGACTCCGGTTATTTCTTGTTTCATACCGGTAATCTCATGTTGGACTCCGGTTATTTCGTGTTTCACGCCGGTCAATTCTTGTTCGATCCCGGTTACCTTCTGGACTAAAAGTTCCAGTAATTCCCGCTCGGTCATCGGCTTTCTCCCATGTTCTTCATGATGGCGTTAGTCTGAAGCATCCGTCAGCCTTACCGTCTCAGTATATCATAATTTGGAAACCGCGAACAGACCATGATTTCAGGGCGGCTCGGCAAAGCCGCCGGAATGTTTGCCATGGGCTGTGGCAAGCCATCTGGGAACTTCGGAAGGCTTGCCGAAATCTTTGGCAGACTTGCCGATGCTTCCGGACGGCCTTCCGGCGTTCCCGGCGGGTTTGCCGAAGCGTTCGACGGGATGTCCCGGGCCTTGGGAAGGAGTGCCGGGAACGCCGGAAGGTCCGGACAGGAAGAGTCATGAAGGTCCTGCGTGCCCCCGAAGACGGCAGCTTCGGAATTTCGGGGCCATGCGGCAGAAAAGTTGGCGCGGAACGGCTGAGCGGAAGCGCGATCGGACAGACTAATCGCGGTGATGGAAATGTCGGAGTTGATTCAGGCGCAGAATGTCGGTCCTTTGGATCGGATCAGCCGAAGCTTATTGGGATTGGTACTGATTGGCGCGCGTTACTTTTTCCGAATCGGCGGGGTACCCGGGGATCTGTTGGTGTTAGTGGGCGCCGTTTCAATTTGGGAAGGGTTGTTGGGCTACTGCCTGCTGTACGGCATCTTCAAGGCATCCACCAAACGGCGTTGAGCGGAGAATTTACTTTTTATGGAGGCAGATGAGCTGAGTGCGCCGCCAGCGTAACCGGTCGTAAAAGGCGAGGGCGGGATGATTCTCACGGTCGGCGAGCAGTTCCAAGCGCTTGGCGCCATGGGTCAGAGCCCAGCTTTCGACCGCCCCGAGCAGGGTCCGGCCGATACCCCGGCCGCGCCATTCCTCGCGGAGCACCATATCCTCAATGAGCGCCACCATGCCGCCTTCGGCCGTGGATACCCGGAGCTGAGCGGTACACATGCCCAAAACTGCGCCATCATGCTCGGCCACCATGACGCAGCGTTCTTCGGGCCTGGCCAGCATCAACTGGAGGCCCCGGCGTTGTTTGGCGATGTCGGGCGTAAAATCAGCTTCCAAAGTGAATAGCAGATTGAGCAGCTCGATCAGGGCATCGAGGTCGGCGGGGACGGCAGGGCGGATCAACGGCTCGACATTCATTCGGAAAACTCCTCCGGTGCAGTGATGGTTTCGGTCATCCTGGCCGAAGGTTGAGGTTTGCTGTCCCAACTGGCGCAGATCATCCCCAGGAAGATGCAGAGGCCGCCCAGGACTACTTTCCAGTCGAAGGGGTCAAAGCCCAGTCCCATCGCAAAGGCTCCGGCGAAGAGCGGTTCAGTGGCTAACAAGATGGCGGTGCGGAAAGCCGGGATTTCTTGCTGCGCCTTGGTTTGAAACAGAAAGGCCAGGCCGGTCGCAAGCAGTCCGCTGTAGCCCGTCGCCAGCCATTGCAAGGGAGTCAGCTTTAGAAGCGGCAGGGAATGGTCGCCCAGCAGGAGGTAGGCGACGCCGGCGATGCCGAGGACCGTCACGAACTGGACGATCGTCAGAATACTGGCATCGAGGCCCCGGGCCAGACGGTCGGTATAGACCACATGAATCGCAAAGAGCACCGCGCAGGCCAGGGTCAGCAGATCCCCTTTTTCGAAAACCAGCGCTCCTTTGAAGGTGATCAGCAACAAACCGGCGGTGGCGACGGCGATTCCGGCGGAAACCAGCGGGTGCGGTATCCGCCGGTTGATTGCGGCGGCGAAGACGGCCACCAAAATGACATTGAGCCCGGTGATGAAACCGGAAGCCGAAGCGGTGGTATACTTCAGGCCCAACGTCTGGGTGATGAAGGCCAATGCCAGAAGAGCGCCCAGAAAGACGCCAGGCCTCAAACAGCGGCGCCAGTTGTCCTTGATCTTGCGGTGAAAGAGCGCCGCCAGCAGCATCAAAGCCAGACCGAAGCGGCTGAAAATGAAGCAATAAGGGTCGATGGAGGAGACCGACCATTTCACAATAATAAAACTCCACCCCCAGATGGAGGTGGTGGTTAACATCAATAGATCCGAACGGGACCAGCGCAGACGCATCCAATTCACCAAACTATCCTGTTTGTTGCACCGGAAAGAACCAGTGTCATGAATATGTTATAAATGCTAACACTCCGGTGCGCTGCTGTCAATATCAAAGGTGTAAAATTTGGTAACTGCCGGAAAGTTCTCTCTCCGGCAGCCCTTTTGTTACAGAATCTTACTCAGGAACTGCTGAGTCCGCTCGCTTTTGGGATGATTGAACAGTTCGTCGGGCGTCCCTTCTTCGATGATCTGGCCTTCGTCCATGAACAGCGCGCGATGGGCGACTTCACGGGCAAAGCCCATTTCATGGGTGACCACGACCATGGTCATGCCTTCCCGGGCGAGGTTTTTCATCACATCCAGCACTTCCTGGATCATCTCCGGGTCCAGGGCGGAGGTCGGTTCGTCGAAGAGCATGACTTTGGGGCGCATCGCCAGGGCCCGGGCGATAGCGATCCGCTGTTGCTGGCCGCCGGAGAGGTTGTCGGGATAAACGTCGGCCTTATGGCGCAGCCCGACCCGGTCCAACAGCTCATAGGCGCGGCTTTTGGCCTCTTCCAGCGGCAGGCCCCGCACCTTCAACGGCGCCAGGGTGATGTTTTCGAAAGCGGTCTTATGCGGAAACAGGTTAAACCGTTGAAATACCATGCCGACCTCGGCGCGGACTTCGTTGACGTTGACCTTGGAATGGTCGGTCACATCGACTCCTTCGATGTAAATATGGCCCGCCGACGGCTTCTCCAAGAGATTGAGGCAACGCAAAAAGGTACTCTTTCCGGAACCGCTGGGACCGATGACGCAGACGACTTCACCGGGGGTGACCGCAGTGGAGACCCCTTTCAAAACATGCAGATGGCGGAAGCGTTTGTGCAAATCAACTACTTTAATCACCAGTCTTCAATCTCCTTTCCAGATGAGCCACAATGCGGGTAAAGGGAATCGTCATGATCAGAAAGATGATGCCGACCTCGAACCAGGTTTCAGTCGGCCGGTAGGACCGGGTGACGATGACCTGGGCTTTACGGACCAATTCCTCCATTCCGATCACCGAAACCAGGGAAGAGTCTTTCAGCATCGCGATGAATTCGTTGCCTAGGGGCGGAATGACCCGCTTCAGCGCTTGGGGGAGAATGATATGGCGCATGGCTTGGCGATAAGACATTCCCAAGGAGCGGGCGGCCTCCATCTGGCCGCGATCGATCGATTGAATGCCGGCCCGGACGATCTCCGCGACATAAGCGCCGCTATTGATGCTCAATGCGACCAGCGCGGAGATGAAGGGGTTAATGGGAACGGGTTGTCCATTGTTGAAGAGCATGCCCAGCAATGGCGGGCTGCCGAAGTGAATCATAAAGATCTGCACCAACAGCGGGGTGCCGCGGATAAAATCGACATAGATTCCGGCCAGCATGTTGGCAACTTTATTATGGATGACGCGCGCCACGCCGGCGAACGTTCCGATGATGATGCCGTCGAAGACGGCCACGATGGTCAAGAATAGGGTCATCAGGGCTCCGAGAAGGAGATTGGGGAGGCTTAGCCACATATAATACCAGGATGTCTCAGGAAGGGAAAAATCAGTTACATTGGCGCCGGAATCCAGCGTCATTTGCTTGGCTTCACTACGGTAATAAGGAGGTTTACTGACGGAGATATGATGCTCGCCCACGGATAGGCCGTGAAAAGTATAGGGAGTGATTTGGTGCGTATTTTTGCCATCGAGATAAATCGTGGCTCCGGCGGGGTCGGAGGAAATTTCGAGAGACGCCTCATTTTTGGCTGCGCCGAAAGCCGGGCATGACAATCCGAAGGCGAGCAAGGCGGTCAAGATGAGCGCCAAGTGAATCTTGTATTGTACGCTAAACATTTTTCCCATAACACCCTTTTTCCCATAAAATAATGATGCTCCGGAACATTCTGGGCTCATAATATAACGATATGCCGATGCGGGCGGCACACCCCGTATTGCCTGAAACATTACAAACTCTTTATGAAAATGACAAAATAAAATAATATGGTCAAAGAGCAAGATAGCACTCTTTGACCATATTTGTCAAGTTCGAAATTGAGCCGTTAATTGGCGGAACGGTATTTTTTCTCGAGGGCGGCGAGTTTGCCGTTGCTTTTGAGCGTGGCAATGGCTTTATTGATCTTATTTAATAAGTCGTCGTTGCCTTTTTTCACGCCGATACCGTACTCTTCGAGTGCCGCATCTTTAATGGCCACTACTTTCAGGCCTTTGCTCTTCTTCACGGCGCTGAAAGCGACCAGATCGTCCATGACCGCGGCGTCGGCGCCGTTATTCAATAATTCCTGGACCGCCTGGGGATTGGTATCAAACCGTTTCATTTTGGCGTTTTTGATGTTGCTGGCGTAAAGATCCCCGGTGGTACCGTTTTGGACGGCAACGGTCTTGCCCACCAGATCGCTCGGACCTTTGACCTTGGTGTTGTTGGTCTTAATCACAATCACCTGATGGTTTTCATGGTAGGGGGTGGAGAAGTTGATCTGCTTCTTCCGGTCGGCGGTGATGGTCATCGCGGAGATTAAGCAGTCATAGTTGCCGTTCATCAGGCCGGGGATGATCCCGTCCCAGCCGACATTCTGGAGTTTCAACTCCATGCCCATCTCGTCGGCGACCATCTTAATCAGCTCCATGTCGAAACCGACATATTCGTTGGTCTTGGGATCGATGGTTTCAAAAGGCTCGTAAGTAGCGTCCGTCCCGACCCGCAGGGCCGGTTTGGCCGCCATGACCAGGCCGGCGGATAAAACAAATACTAACACTAAGCTAATCCAGAAAAGCTTTTTCATGGAAACACCTCCAAAAAATATTCACTAATATTACAATTATATAACATCACTTTCCGAGATGCAAAGAATTTACAAAAGTTTTTACGGAAAATTTGCAAAACCTTTTATTCATGAAATGCCTGATAAACTTCAGAAATAATCCAAAGATGAGTATGAATTGAGGGAGCCATTCCCAAACTAAAGTTAATCTCGATTCAATATACAAGAAGGTATATTTATGCAAGCGATTCAAAAAAACCAAGTTTTTCAGGGCGATTTTCAAATGGAGTTGGAGCGGGTGGAGAGCCTGCTGCGGGAGCAGTTCGTGGCGAACGAGGGCATTCTGGGTCAGATCGGGCTGGATGCCATTGCTGCGGGGGGCAAGCGCTTCCGGCCGAAGCTGGTGATACAGTGCGGCAAGATCTTCGGCCCGGCCGACGAAAGCTTAATCGCGGCGGCGGCGGCCTTCGAATTGCTGCACCTGGCGTCGCTGATTCACGACGATGTGCTGGACCGGGCGGCGGTGCGGCGGAACCGGCCCGCTCTCTACCGGCAGTGGGGAAGCAGGTTGGCGGTCTTGACCGGAGATTATCTCCTGGCCGCAGCCTTTCAGATCTTGAGCGCGAACTGCCCGCCGGCGGTGCTGCGCTTGGCGGCGCAGAGCATTCAGCGGATGTGCCGGGGCGAGTTTAATCAGGCCGAACAGTGTTACGATCCGTCGGTGCGGCGGGAACAATACTATCGCCGGATCGCCGATAAAACCGGCAGCCTGATGGAGAATTGCTGCCGGGCCGGGGCTTTGCTGGGCGGCGCCGGCCCGGACCAGGCGGAGCTGGCGGCGGCCTTTGGCCGGGAGACCGGCTATGCTTACCAAATTATCGATGATATTCTGGATATCGCCGGTGCAGAGACAGTGACCGGCAAGCCCGTCGGGGAGGATTTCCGGCAGGGCATTCTGACCTTGCCGACCCTGTTGCTGTTGGAAGAGCCCGAACACGGTGAATGGCTGCGCAGCCGGCTGGAGGCCGGAAAGGCGGCCGGGCCGTGCCGCCGCGAATTGCGGCGGCGCTTGAATCAAGCGGGCGCGCTCGCGGCATCCCGGCGGATCGCCGCGGAGCATCTCCACCGCGCCCGGACGGCCTTGAGCGGCTTGCCCGATACGGAGGCGACGCGGTTACTTGAGCGACTGACCGACCAATTGGCCTCGGGAATCGAAGCAAGCTCTTCAAAAGACATCCCGGGAGACCCAAATTGAGAAAGCATCATGCGCTTCAGGGGCCTTCGGAGGAAAACGCGGAGTCTCGCCCGCTCACATTTTTTTCATCACGCTGACGGAGACGCCTTGACCATTATAGGAAGGGTTTCGCGATCTTCCGTGCTGGCCGTTGGAGACGTGCATGATCTTGCAGCTGACGCTCAACCAGTAATGCTCATTCAGCATATAGGTGAGCTTCGGCCCCAGCCGCCACATGAAGTTATAAAAATCGCCGCCTAGCGGGAAATTCTCATTATAAAAGATCAGGCCGCCGCTCATATCCACCGAAAATGACATTTTCTCTCCCTGCCAGGGCTGGTAGCGAATCAGACAGACCGGCCCGATGCCGACGGCTTCATCATCCCGGTTGGTATTCTCTTCGGTGATGTAACCCCAGGCATGGGTGAGCGTGGCGCCGGTATAAAACGATAGGTTCGGGTGACGCGGGAAATCGCTTTTATGGAAAAAAACATTCAAAGACGAAGTGTCGAGCTGGCGGTTTTCCCACATGGGGGAGAGGTATTCCACTTCGATCTCGGAATCCGGCTCCCGGTTCGGTTCGGGATCCAGGCCGATTTCTTGACCCAGCGCGGTTTGGGCCAGTCCCAACAACAGCAACGATCCAAGCACGAGAGAGCAGATCAACTTACGCAAACGATATCACTCCTTCAATCGGTAACCATAACCATTATACCAATAAAAGGCGGATAAAATGTTAAATATCGGTAACAGCGACCGATTTCGCAGGGGTTAAAGCAGGCAGGCCATTTTTGGGAGCTGATCGTGGCGGCCCGTTTGTGTTACAATCGGTGTAACCGAAACCGGGATTCCGCCGAATCCCGGAACGGGATGAACGTTCGGGACGCCGTTTCCCGGCGTTATTCGAAAGAAGGGTGATTCGTAATGGGTGATTTTCTCGAATTGGCGGCGACGCGCCGCAGTATCCGGAAGTTTCAGGACCGTGAGATCCCGGAACAGGATATCGCATATTTCATCCGGGCCGCCGTGAATGCGCCCAGCGGTTGCAACAGTCAATGCTGGCGGTTTATCGCGGTCCGTGACAAAGCCGTCATCGGGAGGATGAAAGCCGCCGTAGTGGAGCGGGTCAACCGGCTGCTGGCAGCCGGAGGAACGGAGCTTTCCCCGGAGTATCTGGAGTCCAAACGGAAGATGGTCAGCTTTTTCGCTAAGGCACCGCTGGTGATCGCCGTCTTCATGACCGGGGCCAAGTTTTACGATGCGGTGATGATCGAGGCCTTGCGGGTCCAGGGTTATGACGACGCGGGCATCATGAAGCTTTACGGCCATTACGACCTGCTGTCGGTGGGCGCGGCCATCCAGAACCTGTTGCTGGCGGTCCATGAGAAGGGTTACGGCGCCTGCTGGATGAACGAACCGGTCGTGGCCGAGGCGGCGCTGCAGGAGATTTTGGGAGTGCCGTCCCAGGAACGGTTGATCTCCCTGATTCCGGTGGGAGTCCCCGCTTACGTCCCCCGCACCAAGAACTTGAAGGAAATGGCGGAGGTCTTCGTCCTCCGCTGATACCGGCACCTCCCGGTGACGGGCCAAGCCGCCCTTGTTCCGGATGAGTCCGTCCCGGACTGTGCCGGGTTCTCCCGGAGCGGGGACGAACTCCGCCGCGGCCCTGGAAAGTTCGCCCGAGTCCCGGGAAAGTCATCCCAAATCCGGGACGGGATTTCCCATGCCCCGGAAGAGTTGTCCCGCGCCCGGGACGAGGTTTTCCAAGTCCCGGGAGAACCGTTCCCGGCTGCCGGCCAACTTTCCCAAAGCCCGGGCGGACATTTCCCAGTCACGGGCGGGCTCGCCCGCGACTGGGGAGTGTCCGCCGAAGCCCCGGGATGGTTTCCCCGGATGAGGCTCATCTTTGATCGAATGCTGCAGCGCGTCCCTGGCGTGTTCCCTACGCGGCGCCGCGCCGGCCACCTTTTGCCCGGTCCGCCCTCATTCTATCTTTTTCCTCCAGGGAGAAACGAACCGTGGGTCTTCATATCGCCCCAAACTGCCGCTTGCCCCGCCCGGGATTCCATGATATAATTCCACTTAAACATCGTTGTCAAAGGCGATGAAGGAGCCCATTAAAGCGCCCCGGTGACAGCAGAGAGCGGGTGGTCGGTGCAAACCCGCCGGACGCGGCAGCTGAAATACCCTCCCGAGCCTCCGGCCGAACCTGACAGTAAGCCGGCACGGGTCCGCCCGTTACCGCGGTTTGAGACGCACCCCCGTCTGCTTGTTTTCTCTTGGGGTGCGTAAAGTAAGGTGGTACCACGAAACGATACTCGCGACCATTCGTCCTTACCCGGACGAGTGGTTTTTTTATTGATTTTAGGGAGCTTCCGGCGACGAGCCGGGGGAAAGGGGTTGATAAGGAGTGGGCATGGAAACTATCGTAAACAAAGCCGCGGCCCGGCCGGGAAGCGGGAATCCCGCAAGCGGCGCTGGGCCGGGCGCCGGAGAATGGTTAAGCGGGATCAAACGCCATGGCGACGGGGCCGTCGATGGGAATCGGCCCGCTGGTTATCGCCGGGACTGACCCCATGGTCCGGAATGGCGATCCCGTTGGGTGGCAACGGCGTTTTCTGGCAAAAATACCAATCGTGAGTCTGGAAGCTTTGAAGGCTTCTTCAATGAAAAGGATATCCCGGCCGAAACCCGGCCTGAATTCCGTGACGCATGCCACTTGAATCCCCGGACGATCCATTTTGAAAACTTGAGGAGGTATGACCGATGTCTGTATTTGAAACGCTCCAGGAGCGGGGCTTTATCCAGCAGACCACGCACCAGGAGCCCCTTTACGAATTGCTTGAGAAGGAGAAGGTCACTTTCTATGTCGGATTCGACCCGACCGCCGACAGTTTGCATGTCGGCCACTTGCTGCCGGTGATGGCCATGGCACATATGCAGCGGGCCGGGCATCGTCCCATCGCCATCCTGGGCGGCGGCACCGCCATGATCGGCGATCCCAGCGGAAAATCGGAATTGCGCCAGATGTTGACCAAGGAGACGATTGACCATAACGCGGAATGCTTTAGAAGCCAACTCGCTCATTATCTCGATTTTAGCGAGGGCAAGGCCTTGATGGTCAATAACGGCGATTGGCTGCTGGGCTTGAATTATCTTGAGTTTTTGCGGGATATTGGCCGCTTTTTCTCGGTGAACCGCATGCTGACCGCAGAGAGCGTGAAAATCCGCTTGGAAAAAGGCCTGACTTTCATCGAGTTTAACTATATGTTGCTGCAATCCTACGACTTCCTGATGCTGAACCGGAAATACGGGTGCAAGCTGCAGATGGGCGGGGACGATCAATGGTCGAATATTCTTGCCGGAGCGGATCTGATCCGGCGCGTCGAAGGCAAGGAGGCGTACGGCGTCACCTTCCCGCTCCTCACCACCAGCTCCGGACGGAAGATGGGCAAAACCGAGGCCGGGGCGGTCTGGCTGGATCCGGCCAAAACCACGCCGTATGAGTTCTACCAGTACTGGCGGAACTCCGACGACCGGGATGTCCGGCGTTTCTTGTCGCTCTACACCTTCCTGCCGATGGACGAGGTCCGGCGCCTGGGCGCGTTGCAGGATCAGGCGATCAATGAAGCCAAGCGCGTCCTGGCCTTCGAAGTCACCAAGCTGGCCCACGGCGAAGCCGAGGCCATCAAGGCCGACCAAGCCGCGGCGGCGCTCTTCGGCGGCGGCGGCAATGAACAGGCGGTGCCGGCGGTGGAACTGAGCCAGGATCAATTGGCGCAAGGCTTGACCATTCTGGATCTGCTGGTCCAGGCGAAACTGGCCGATTCCAAGAGTGAGGCGCGGCGGCTGGTGACCCAGGGCGGAGTGGCTCTGAACGACGAGAAGATCAGCGATCTCAACCGGACGATCGCCGCCGCTGATTTCAAGGACGGCAAACTGTTGATCAAAAAAGGCAAAAAGCAGTTCCAAACCGTGAAATTGATCTAACTCAGATCGCTTTGGCTGCCGGAGTGGTAGCGATTTTTCGGAAATGATGCGCGTTTCCTATATAAGTTGAATTAAATTTCTGTTATGCATCATGTCCCGTAAGCCTTCCATGATGGTATATTTTAAACCGGGTTTCAGATTGAAATCCGGTTTTTTGATCGCTTTTCGTTTTTGTTTTGGGAATATTGGATGACCGGATTGTATATGTTTACAATGGAAGGATGTCCGGACGATTCGGGAGAAGGGGCGGACTATCCGGCCATCGTTTGGAGTGAAAAATTGCAACTTTGGAAGGGTATGACTTTAAAAAGCGGATAATCCGGATTTGAGCAGTGGTTAATCTTGTCCCCGCGGTGACTTAATCAAATCCTTTTATATTTTTTCATATGGACATTTCGTTCATAAATAAAGGAGGATTAAAATGAAGCGATTTTTCATCGTCCTGGGAATGCTGGCGCTCATGCTGTCGCTGAGTCTGGTGAATGTTTCCGCCAAAGAAGTGACCATTCAGTTCTGGCATGCCATGGGCGGCCATAACATGGAGGTCGTCAACAGCCTGGTCGATCAGTTCAACAAGACTCACCCCGGGATCAAGGTCGAAGCGCAAATGGCCGGTACCTATGATGACGTCCTGAGCAAGACCCAGGCGGCGGTCCGGACCAAAACCGCGCCGCACGTCATCCAGATCTTCGAGATCGGCACCCGGGTGATGATCGATAGCGGCATCATCATTCCGGTCGAAGATCTCGGCAAAAAAGTGGCCCGCGATCGCAGTTTCAATTGGAACAAATGGATCAAGCCGGTCGCCAACTATTACCGGATGGACGGCAAGCTGAATTCGATGCCCTTCAACTCTTCCACGCCGCTCCTGTACTACAATAAAACCTTCTTCAAACAGGCCGGGCTGGACCCCAACCAACCGCCCCAGACCTTCGAGGATCTGAAGAAATACGCCGAGAAACTGACGGTGCGGGATGCCCAGGGAGCGGTAACCCGCTACGGAATGACCCTGGCGATCTACGGCTGGTTCGCCGAGCAGATGAGTTACAATCAGGATGCCCTGTACGTCAATAACAATAACGGCCGGACCGGCCGCCCCACCAAAGCCCTGTTCAACGGACCGGCCCTGGTGCGCTTCCTCGACCTTTGGAAGGCGATGGTCGATCAAGGGACGATGCTCAATGCCGGCGCCGGCACTGCCCCGGCCCAGCAAGCCTTCTTGTCGGGACGGGCGGCGATGATGTTTGAATCCACCGCGCAGGTGAACAACTTCGAAAACGGCCTCAAAAAGATCGGCAGCGAGCTGGGTACCGCCTACCTGCCGCTGCCGAAGGGAGTCAAACGCGGCGGCGTCTGCATCGGCGGCGCCAGCCTTTGGGTGACCAAAGACCATCCGGAGGAAGAGCTGAAGGCCACCTGGGAGTTTTTGAAATGGTTAACCCTCACCGAGCAGCAGGTTTACTGGTTCGAGAATACCGGCTACTTCCCGACGACGCTGAGCGCGGTGGAAGCGGCCAAAAAGACCCGGTTCTTCACCGAGCACCCCAATTACGCGACGGCGTTCCAGCAACTGCTGATCGCCAAGAACGATTACGCCACCCAAGGCGCGGTGATGGGCAGCTTCGCCGCGGTCCGCAAGACCGTGGAAGACGCCGTCGAGGAAGTTCTCTCCGGCAAGAAGACCACCAAGAAGGCGTTGGACGACGCCGCAGCCAAGGTCGATAAGATGCTGGCCGAATATAACTCGCTGTACCAATAAAAAACGGCCCGGAAAAAGGAACGCTCTCCTCCCCGCTCCGGTGGGGAGGAGAGCCCCTGAAAACTGAGCGAGCGGAGCGAAAGCATGAACGGATCGCGTATCAACCGGTTTTTTCCGTATCTATTACTACTGCCGTCGTTTCTGATTTTATTGCCCTTCTTATACTGGCCTACCCTGCAGTCGTTTATCATGAGCGTCTACCGGGAGGCTCCCTTCGGAGCCCGCAAGTTCTTCTGCGGCGCCTATAACTACGTCAATATTCTGAGCGATCCGGCCTATCTGAACAGTCTCTGGCGAACGCTGTTATTTACGGCGCTGGTGACTGGGGTAGGATTGGCCATCTCTTTGTTGTGCGCGGTGATGCTGAATCAGAAGGTCAGAGGGGCCAAGCTCTACCGGACTTTTTTCTTCATCCCCTATGCCATCTCTCCGGCAGTGGCCGCGTCGCTGTGGGTCTTCCTGCTCAACCCGGTGGCCGGATTTGTCAATTACCTGTTGTACTCCCTGTTTCATATTCAGCCGCCCTGGCTGACCGATGGCTTCCTGGCTTTTGTGGCGGTCAGCATGGCCAGCATCTGGAAGGACACCGGCTTCAACATCCTGTTTTATCTGGCCGGTTTGCAAACCATTCCGGAGAGCGTCATTGAGGCCGGCAAGATCGACGGCGCCTCGCCGGTGCAGCGTTTCTTCAAAATCACGGTGCCGCTGCTATCGCCCACCACCTTTTATCTGGTGGTGATGAATCTGATCTTCGCGATCTTTGAGAATTTCGGGATCATCGACATCATGACCGCGGGCGGCCCGGCCAATGCCACCAATTTTCTCATCTACAACCTGTACCGGGACGTCTTCATCAATTTCCGGCCCGGCGCGGCCGCGGCCCAATCCGTGATTCTGTTCGTCCTGATCATCGGAGTGACCATCGCTCACTTCAAATATAACGGCGAAAACGTCCATTATCAATAGATCGTGAAAGGGATTGCCGACATGACTCCATCCATCCGAAGCAAACGCCGGTTTTTCGAGCACCGGATCAGGGCCGCCTTGGGCTGGCACCTGTTATACATTGTCGCCAGCCTGCTGGTCTTAATGCCGGTGCTGGTCGGTCTGAGCATCAGCATGCAGCCGCGCGATCAGATCTTTACCTACCCGCCGTCGCTCTTCCCCAAAACATTATACCTCGCCAATTATGCGGATGCGTGGCGCCTGGTCAATATGGGACGACTGCTGGCCAACAGCCTGTGGGCCTCCCTCATCGTCATGCTCGGAAAGCTGCTTTTGGGGATCACCAGCGGCTATGCTTTCTCCCACTTTGAATTCAAAGGCAAACGGTTTCTCTTCTTCGCGGTATTGTTCACGCTGATGCTGCCGCTGGAGGTGCGGGTGGTGCCGCTGTTCGAATTAATCAGCCAGCTGGGCTGGGCCAATACCTACACCGGCTTGGTAATGCCCTTTCTGGCCAGCGCCACCACCACTTTTCTGATCATGCAACATTTTAAGACCATTCCCAAAGAGTTAAAGGAATCGGCCGATATGGACGGCTGCGGGCCGCTGCGTTTTCTGATCCGGATCCTGCTGCCGCTCTCCGGCCCCATCCTGGCGGGATTGGCCACTGTCAATTTCTTGTCGATGTGGAACACCTACCTCTGGCCACTGATGATTATCAACGCCGACAACCTTAAAACCGCCCAGCTCGGGATCAAGATGTTATTCAGCCCCGCGGCGGAACGGGAGTGGGGATTGATTATGGGCGGGACGATCACCGTGGTCATTCCGACCCTGCTCATCTTCATGCTCTCGCAGCGCTTCTTCGTCAAAGGCATCGCCACCCAGGGGATCAAGGAATAGCGGAGACGGCGTGGGGGCGGAAAAATGAATTTCGGGCCATGCAGGAGCATGGTTCGGATGATAATTGTAACAATAGAATCGGGAGATCCCCGGTTTTTTTTATTTGCTTTCGGAGAGCGGCGGCGGACCCGGAAAACGGTTGTCAATCTATCAGGCTCCCGGCATATACATATAATCATTCTCCAAAACTGGCCTGGAAATGGCCAACCAAGCGGAAAGAAACGGAAGGAAGTTCATTCCAAGAGGTGATCGGAACGGACCACTGGATAGGGAATGGGGAACCGGCGCTGCTCGATCCCGAGTATTGGCTGCACCGCGCGGTTCATACGGGATGGTTGAAGAATCCTTTTCAGGCCCGCCCTCATAGCGTCGCTCAGGCCGTGGCGGAATACCGGCGGGAAGTCGGCGCTCTGCTGAACCGGCCGCTGTTGGGGCAGTTCGCCGAGCGGATCAGCCCGCTGGAGCTGGCGCGATCGCTGGATCGGACGGAGTGGTTGAACGGCGTGCCAATTTATGGTTTAATTGTGAATAGAACGGATCTGAAAATGTTGCCGCGTGCGGCTCCGCTATTGACCGCGGCCTGGCCCCGGGATCTCGACCGGAACCAGCAGAGCGGCCTGGAGCCGGGAGACAGCTGTCAGCTCTTCGCCAGCAACGCCGACTGCAGTTGGTATGGGGTGATTACCCGCCGCGGCGCGGGCTGGGTCGCCGCCCGGGATCTGGCGGTGGCGGGCGCCACGCCGGTGGATCATCATACGACTCAATTGCCGGCTCTGATTACGCTCGACCCCGAACATACGTTAAAGCCGTTTCACGGCTTGCCCAGGAGCGCCGGAATGGGTTGTTCCTTTCCGGCAGTGGATCCATTCCGCCGGGTCGTACTTATCCCGTCCCGTACCCGGAGCGGTGAGCTCCGCTGGCGGGAAGCGGTGATTGACGGCAGGGTTTGCGCCGGTCATCTGGCGCCGACCGTTCCCAACCTCATCCGGCAAGCCTTCAAGTATTTGGGTCGCCGCTACGCTTGGGGCGACCGCAATCCCGGCGGCAGGACCGGTTTGGACTGTTCGCGGCTGGTTCAGAATGTCCTCCAGACATTGGGCTGGACCGTACCCCGCAACTCCCGGGAACAGCTGGCCGCCGGACGCCGGGTGCTGCCGCTGGGGGAGAGCGGGCCGGAGGAGCGCGGCGCGTTGTTGGACGGATTGATGCCCGGCAGTTTGCTTTACACCGACAGTCACGCGCTGATTTATCTCGGCCGGACGCCCAATGGATGGTATGCGATTCACGCTTGTTATAGTTATCTGGAGAAACACGGGGACCGGGAGAAGCGCCGGGCCGTGAAACGGGTGATCGTTTCCGATCTGGAGCTGGGGCTGGGAAGCTCCGGCGGTTCCCTTTGGCAACGTTTGACCGGCGCAGTGCCGGTAGTGGGAAAGGAAGAACAACATGAAGCAGTTAGTAGTGACCGCCGCGGTGATTGTCAGAGATGACCGGATTTTGATGGCACAACGCCGGACCGGGGACCGGGAAGGCGGAAAATGGGAATTTCCCGGCGGTAAAGTGGAATTCGGCGAAGATCCGCGCGCCGGCCTGGAACGGGAATTGCGTGAAGAACTGGGAATTGAAGTGGAAGTGGGAGCGCCGCTGGATGTGGTGGCGGTGAACCGGAGCGACCTGCAGCTGATTCTACTCTACTTTGGCTGCCGGATCATTGCCGGGACTCCGTTGCCCATTGAGTGCCAGGCGGTCACCTGGCGATATCCGGAGGAGATCGACGGCCTGGAAAAGCCGCCCGCCGATCATCATTTTTGGGAGAGGAACCGTGGGCAGCTGGCAGTCCTTGAGGTGAGCCGATGATTCCATTGCGGGACACCATTCCCAGCCGGAGATGGCCGGTGATGAACATATTGCTCATCCTCGCCAGCCTGCTGATATTCTTCTACCAAATCAAATTATTGCAGCTCGATCCCGACCTTTACCGGGCCCTCATCGACCAATACGGTTTGATCCCGGTCCGTTTTTTGAAGCGGCAGGCGCTGGACACCGCCACCCTGCTGCCGTTCCTCTCCTATATCTTCCTCCATGGCAGTTGGCTGCATGTGATCGGAAACCTCTGGGCGCTCTGGCTTTTCGGTGACAATGTGGAGGATCGGATGGGTTCCTTCCGCTATCTTGCCTTTTATCTGACTTGCGGAATCGTGGCCGGTCTGGTCCATGTTTGGTCCGATCCCCTTTCCAAAATGGTCACCATCGGCGGTTCGGGTGCCATTGCCGGAGTGATGGGCGCCTATTTCGTCATGTATCCGACCGCGTGGATCGTGACGCTCATTCCGATTTTTTTTATTCCCTTTTTCATCAGGATACCCGCAGTCATTTACCTGGGTGTCTGGCTCTTGACCCAGGTGTATTCGATGGTATTGAGTCAAGCGGGAGCGGGGACGGCGTCCAATATCGCCTTTGCGGCCCATGTCGGCGGCTTTGTCGGCGGCATGATCCTGCAGCCCTTTTATCGCAAATCGCGCTATCGCTAAGCCCTTGACTGCCATTTGACAGCACTTTTACGGTTTGACTATTTTTTGGGAATTGAACCAATCGTACCAGCAATTCTTCGAATATCACCCCTTAATCTTTTACCGACAGTTGCCGATACAGAATACAGTTGGAGGGGGTTGACCGATGAAACTGCCCGCTAAGTCGATTGTCTTCTTGAATAAAGTCGGTCTTTTTCTTTCTGTGGCATTGTTGCTCTGCTTATGGTTCAGCGCCGGAAATCCGCCAGCCATGCCTGGCCGGGCCGGGGGAGCGCAGCAGGGCTTGTTGATCGCGGTTTTGTTGGTGATTTGTGCCGCGGTCATCGGTATTTTTATTGTTTTCTGGCGGCATCACCGGCTGATTTCCCAGCGCATCGGGGAGCTCAATCAGTATCTGCAGCAACTTTTTCAGGGGAAAGGGTCCCAGCCCGGCCTCGATCAGTACCAGGACGAATTGACCGAGGTTCGCGAGGCTTTTGGCAAAATCTACGCGCAGATGGAGCAGTCCCGCCTGCAGCTGGAGGAGAATTACCGGAAGCTGCAACTCTCCACCATGCAGGTGGAGGAGAAGTATGCCCAAGCCTATACCTTGCGGCTGATTCAAGAAGAGATCAGCCGGGAACTGGATACGGACAACCTGTTGAAGAAGACGGTGGATATCGTCATCGGGGTCCTGGGCTGCAAATACTGTTCCATTTACCTGGCGGATACCAAAGAGGAAGTGTTGAGCCAGCGCGCGGTCTCCGGTTCCCTCGGCGACCAGAGCCTGCCGGAGATGGTGCCGATCGAGAGCAACCATTTATTAGCCAGGGTTTTCCGGGAGAAGCTTGCTTTTACCCAACTCAATCTCCCGGACGAGGATATTCGCAAGGAGTACCAGAGCTTTGCAGCGGTGCCGCTGGTCGGCAGTCGTTCCTGTTTGGGCGTGCTCCTCTTCGAACAGGAGGTCGGCGGCGGAATCACCGAGGACCTGCTGGACTTTTCGCGGCTGATAGCCCAGGAGTTGAGCCTGTCGGTGGAGAATGCCTCCTTGTACGCGCAAATGAAGCAGATGGCGACCCATGACAATCTGACCGGGATTTTTAACTGGGTCTATCTCATGAACTATCTGGACGAACTGTTCAGCGGCAATCCCGAATTGGTGTCTGTCATCATTCTGGACATCGATCATTTTAAGATCGTCAACGACCGTTTCGGCCATTTGGCGGGCGACCGGGTGCTGAAGGAGTTGGCCGGCCTGCTCCGGTCGCAATTGCCGGGAGAGGTGTTGGCTCGCTACGGCGGCGAAGAGTTTGTCATCGTGCTGCCGGGGCGGAGCCGGGAGGAAGCATGGCAGCTCGCCGAGAAGGTCCGCGCGCTCATCAGCGAACATTGCTTTATGGCCATGAACGGGGTGCGCATCGCGGTGACGATCAGCGCCGGACTCGCCAGCTATCCGGCGGATTCCGACAATTACGAGCGGCTTTTGTATCTGGCGGATCAAGCGCTCTATGAGGCCAAGAACTCCGGGCGGAATCAGGTCTGCGTGGCCCGTCCCGCGGCGGATTGCAACGAAAAATTGGGCTTCTTCGATTTGGGAATCTAAATCCGATGCGGGACGGATTCGTCCGGGTTTCGGGCAGGAACATGGAAAGCCATGAGATAAATTAAAAATCGACTTTATCCCTTGCTTCGCGGAGCTTTATGTTCACCCTGGCCTTCGGACAGGGTTTATCACAACGCTTTTAGAAGCCATGCGATGAAGTCTTTCAAATTAGAAATTCTCTTGCTAAAAGGCTTTAAACGACTTTATCACTTGCTTCGCTGAGCTTTTGTGTCCACCCTGACCTTCGGACAGGGTTTATCACAACGTTTTAAACGGGGGATCAGAATGCGCAATTTGAATGACATGACCGAATATATCGAAAAGGCGGAGTTGTTGAAGACCGTGGCCCATCCGGTGCGCCTCTGCATCGTGCAGGGCTTGATGGAACAAGGGGAATGCAATGTCAATCACATGCAATCCTGCTTGCACATCCCGCAATCGACCATCTCCCAGCATTTGGCCAAGATGCGCTCCGGTGGCGTGCTGAAGTGCAGGCGCGAGGGAGTGGAGGTTTATTACCAGGTGGCCAACGAAGTCATCTGTCAAGTGGTGCGGGCGTTGTTTTCCAAATCGGGCGGCGCCTGAACGGCAGGGCCTCTCCAAGGAAGCAGCGCCGCGGCGTTGCTTTTTTATTTTAAATACGGCAAGGGGACGGAGTCGACCTCCAGGTCGACCAGCGCCGGCCCGGCGGCGAGCGCCTGCCGGAGCACCGCTTCGGCTGGGCTGGATTCGTCAATCCGGTAGGCCGGAATGCCGAACGCCTCGCCGAGCCGGATCAGATCGGGCAGGACCAGATCGGTACCGTAAGGGGTCATCTTCTGTTGGCGCATCTTCTGGATTTCCAAGCCGTAACACCCGTTCCGCAGGACCAGGATGGTCAGGGGCAAGCGATAGCGGGCCACCGTGGCCAGCTCGGCCAGGGACATCAAGAGTCCGCCGTCGCCGACCAGCGCCACGGTTTTTCGATCCGGCCGCAGCAGACAGGCTGCGATTCCGGCCGGAAGCGCAACGCCCATGCTCCGCCAGGAATTCGACAGCAAAACCCGTTGCCGTTCGGCCAGAAAGCCGAGATCAAACCAGTAAGCGAACTCTCCGACATCCAGCGCAATGAGGGCATCGGGTGGCGCGACCGCGGCCAGCGCCCGCATGACAGCCGCCGGATGACGCGGTCCCGGCAGCGACTCGACCAGCTGCAGCCGGGCCTGCCGGCAGCGGTCCAGTTCCTTCCGCCATTCCTCCCGGGGCAGGCGGTGGGGAAAATGCTCGCGCAACTTCCGGAGGATCACCGCCAAGTCGCCCCGGACCACCGGATAGGGTTGAAAGGACGGGCTCAGACTGGGCGTGAAGCGGACGACCGGCGTCGCCGCGGGAAAATAATTCTCCTCGTAAACCGCTTCGCCGACACAGAGCAACTGGTCGCACCGGCCGAGGCAGTCCGGCAGATAGGCTTCGCCAATGCCGCCCAGCACCAGCGGGTGACGGTCGGGCAGCATTCCTTTGTTCTCCTGGCTGATGATGATTCCGGCGCCGTAGTCCGCGGCAAATCCGGCCCAAGCCTCCCCCTCGTCCCGTGCGCCTCTCCCCAGGACCAGCAGCGGCCGTTGCGCCTGCTCCAGCCGCTTCAAGATGTCATCCAAGCCGCCCTGGACGGCGCCGGTCCCGTTCAGGCTCGGCTGTAACGGCGGGGGCTGGATGGGCATGGCATCGGTCTCATGCGCCAGAATATCCACCGGGATCTCCAGATGGACGGCGCCCGGCCCGCTGAGGGCTTGATTGAGCAGCCGGGACAGGACCGGGACGACGCTCCCGGGATGGATGCACATTTCGGAGGCGGCGGTGACCGCCGTGAAGAGTTGCCGTTGGTTGATGTATTGCTTGGTCTCGTTCCCCAATTGGCTGCCGGCCACTTGGCCGGTGAGGCAGAGCAGAGGCACCCGGTCGAGTAGGGCCGAGCCGGTTCCGTTCACCAGGTTGGCGGCCCCCGGGCCGGAGGTCCCGATGCAGACCCCGGGCGCGCCGGAGAGTTGCGCCGCAAAAGCGGCCATCATCGCCGCCGTCGTCTCGATGGCGGCCGGCACAAAACGAATGGTTTGCTGGCGGGCCAGGGCCTCGGCCAGCGGAAAGATGGCGTCCCCGACGACTCCGAAGATGAACCGGACTCCGTAGGCTGCCAGTTGTTCGAGAATGAGATCGGAAACCGTTTTGATGGCGAGTCCCTCCTTTGGCCGGCTGGCGGGGAATGCCGCCAACCGTTCCACCCCTACTCTGATAATGTTTCCGGCCGGAGGGAACGGTATGCAAAAAAGACCGCGGGGCGGTGCTCCTGCCAAGCGCCATCCCCTCAGGGACCGCCCATGCTCATGTTGCGACTCCGGATTGATCTTTTGCAACAAAAGATGGATCACTTGTCGTTCAAGATCGATCTTTAGTCATTCAAGATCCATCTTCAGTCATTCCAGATCGATCTTGAATCACCGAAGATCGATCATTAATCATTGAAGCTCGATCTTGAGCTGCTCAAGATCCCTCTTCAGTCACCCGGGATCGATCTTGAGCCACCGAAGATCGTTCTTTTGTTAACCCGGGAGCGACCGGGAACCCGTCATTCAACCACCGGCTGGGAAAACCAACTTGTATTCGCCGGGAGAGATTTGTAATTTTTTAATAGCAAAGTCTGGCGGCGATGTTACGTAAAAACTATATGAAACGCTTGAAGAAAAAACCCAGAAAAGATATAATGACAGAAAGATTTCATTCAGAGAATGGCCGGAATATCCGCCGGCGGGCAAGTTGAGTTTTGGGAGCCGGGAAGCGTGCGGCGTATTTCTCTTGATTCCTAAACTAAAAAATCCGATCGTTTGACAGCCGGCTATCCGGATAGAAATATGATCGGAATCCTTTTTTCATCTTAAATTTAAATTGAATTCGCATTGAAAAACGGAGGAGGTTTCGAGTTTTGAGCAAGCGCGTTTATAATTTCAATCCCGGCCCGGCGATTCTGCCTTTGCCCGTGCTGGAGGAAGCCCAACGGGATCTGTTGGATTTTAAGGGCAGCGGGATGTCGGTCTTGGAGGTCAGCCACCGCGGCAAGGCTTATGAGGAACTCCATAATGAAACCGAAACCTTGTTCAAGGAACTGCTGGGCGCCCCCGCCGATTACCGGGTGCTCTTCATGGGCGGCGGAGCCAGCGCCCAGTTCGCTCTGGTGCCGATGAACTTTCTGCCGGCCGGGGCGGTGGCCGATTACATCCTTACCGGCAGCTTCGCCGAGAAAGCGTTTGAAGAGGCGGCCCGCGTCGGGGAAGTCCATAGCGCGGCCAGTTCCAAGGCGACCCATTATGACCGGATTCCCCGGCCGGACGAGATTCAGTTGAGTCCCGACGCCGCCTATGTCCATATCACCTCCAACAATACGATCTTCGGCACCCAATGGCCGGTATTGCCGGAGTTCCCCGGTGTGCCGCTGGTGGCCGACATGTCCAGCGATATTCTGTCCCGGCCGTTCGATGTCTCCAAGTTCGGCCTGATTTACGCCGGCGCCCAGAAAAACCTCGGACCCTCCGGCGTGACCGTGGTCCTGATCAGCCCGGAAATGCTGGCCAAGGTCAATAAGAACCTGCCGGTTATTTTCCAATATACCACCTATGCCAAGAACAACTCGCTCTATAACACCCCGGCCACGTTCGCGGTGTATATCGTCAATTTGGTCTTGAAGTGGCTCAAAGCCAACGGCGGCCTAGCCGCCATGGAGCAACGGAACCGGGAGAAAGCGGCGCTGATCTACGACGCGCTGGACGCCTCGGGCGGATTTTACAAAGGGCACGCCGCCAAAGAGTTCCGTTCCTTGATGAATGTAACCTTCCGTTTGCCCGGCGAGGAGCTGGAGGCGGCCTTTGTGAGCGAGGCCAAGCAGCTGGATCTGATCGGCTTGAAGGGCCATCGCTCGGTCGGAGGAATGCGGGCTTCGATCTATAACGCGATGCCGGTGGAAGGCTGCCGCGCCCTGGCGGATTTCATGCGCGATTTCGCCAAGCGGAACGGCTGATCGCGGCGATTGGTTTTGATTTTGGTTGTTCTACCGCTACCGGGACCCCTCGGTAGCGTTTTTATAAGGACGGCGATTTCTTGGAGAATTCTTTGAAGGTAGCGGGAATGAAAAAATTTATAAGAATCTTTGAAAAATTACGAAATGGTCGGGCGAGTCATTGATTCTTTGCGCAGAGACGGTTTATTAAGAATATTCAGTGATTGTTTGGCAGAATGGTAGGGAAAAACAAAAAAATAGCGAAATATAACAAGGAAGGATTCATTCTGCCATAACTGGAGCAAAAAGGCTAAACCATTGAAAAAGGTGAAGAGGGCTTTCGCCCCCTTCCATGTAACGGTATGCCGATTCATCGGATTGCAGCGCCAAATGGCTGCCAAGTTGGGTTTCTGGTGTGACCTTCTAATAGCTGAAGAAAACGTGGTTGCCGATGACGGTGGTCACCGGATGGGAACGGACCCATTGATTGGTGGTTTTGTCGGGGTTATAGAATCCGTTCGCGCCGTAGCTTGGATCCCAGCCGGAGACCGCCGACTGGACCGCCCGAATCGCGCTGGATGACGCCGCAAGGTTGATCCGGCCGTCCAACACCGGGCTGTACTGATAGCTGCCGTTGTCCACCTGGTAGATGATTCCGGAAATGGTCTTCGGATAACGCGAGTCGCGCAAGCGGTTTAAGATGGTGGCGGCTACCGCGACTTGTCCGCTGAACGGTTCGCCGTCGGATTCGGCGGTCACCAGGCGGGCCAACAGATCCAGATCATTTTGGCTTAAGGTGTAATTGTAATAACTGGTACCCGAGTTGCCCGAGGGGCTGCCCGGTATCTGCAGCGTCTGGCCTGGCGAAAGCGAATCCCCGCTCAGATTATTGGCCTGGCGGAGCGCGTCCACCGTGGTCCCGTATTTTTGGGCGATCAAATACAAGCTATCGCCGCTCTGGACCGTGTAAGTGGTTCCGCTGCTACCCGGGTTGCTGCTCCCTCCGGCCGGAATTTTGAGCGATTGCCCGACTTGCAGGTTGGTTCCGGAGATGCCATTGGCGCTCTGCAAAGCGGCAACGGTTGTCCCATATCTTTGGGCGATCAGATACAGCGTGTCCCCGGCTTGAACCCGATAGGTAGTGCCCGATCCGGAACCGGAGGAGGTCGGAATGATCAGCTGTTGACCGACCATCAGGGAATTGCCTGAGAGGTTATTGGCGCTCCGCAACGCATCGATGGATACTCCGTAGCGCTGGGAAAGCAGGTATAAAGTATCTCCGGCGCGAACTGTATAGGAAGAACCCGAACCGGAATTGGAATTCTTCCCCGCGCCTCCGGTAGCGATTTTGAGCGCTTGTCCGGGGTAAATCTCGGTGGATGAAAGTCCATTCGCTTGTTGCAGGGCAGCGGCGGTGGTTCCGTAACGCGCTGCGATGGTATAGAGTGAGTCGCCTGACTTCACATAATAAGTTTGTCCCCAAGTTGCTTGCGCTGTCAGAACGATCGAACCGGAAACCAGGATCGAAACTAGAACCTTTTTAAACTGCACATTCTCAGCTCCCTTTTTGTCCGTAGTGATCCACGGCGGGCAAAAAGTGTTGGCTGCCAATATTGCTGGGTTTGGGCTGCGTCTGAAGCTGTGTCCGTTAGTAAACCGTGGTAAAATGAATTGCCGCGCTGGAAACGATGACCTGCATATTCAGGTGTTTTCCATAGCTAGCAGATTCTTTACCGGCTGGAAGTCTCCTTGTGGGAATGAGTGGCAGTTCCAACGGTACCCGTTCCTGGCTGTTTTGGAACTTATTGGTTTTTGGGCGGGATGGGGCAAAAGGGGATCGTTTGAGTGCCGACCCCCGATTACGCGAGAAGCGCGGGAGAAGCGGTCAGTAGAGATTGGGAAGCCGATTCGCCAGGCGGACGCAGCGAAAAATATCCGCGACCAGCGCGGGAGCGATCGGAAAGTGGCGGGATTCGGGATCGGCCGCCAGATGCTGAAAGAGATGTTCCGAATCACGGATCAATTGCGACAAAAAGTAGGCGAAGTTCAGCGACCAGTGATAGCCCTCCCAGGAATTGGCGGGGCGGATGGATAACAGCATTTGTAAATGGTCGGCCAGGGCCTCAAATTGACGCAGATCCCGGTCAACCGGATCCGGCGCCGGGACGCGCTGACCCGATCGCGCCATTATCCGTAGCAGCTCCAGCATGGCTGTGACCCAGGCTTCGGCGGATTCTTGGATCGAACGGTTGGCTGAGTTCATGGCGATTCCCCCAAAAATATTGGTACTTTAGCATATTCAGCCCGCTACCGCCGGGGTGAATAAGAATCGCTCCCTTGGCGGGGACGGGCGGGCGGTTTTTTACTGAATGAGAGCATTGCATAATTAATAAAAAACTTTTTTCCGGCCGCAGGGCTTGTTGCGGTAATTGTGCAATTCTCCGCAATGGAACGTTTCTCGGGGTTTTCAAAGGATAAATTTGAATGAGACGAAGGTAGCCAATGAACAAGCAGATTTTATTCGTGGATGATGAGGCGGCGAGCCTTGAAAGGGTCAAACAGGAGCTGAACGGGGTTTTTCCCGATTGGGAAGGCGAATATGCCCCAAGCGCCGAAGCGGCTCTGGCGTTATTGGGCGAGCGTTCTTTTGCGGTCGTGGTGGTCGATTTCGAGATCGCGCGCCGGGAGAACTCCAAGCTCCTGCATGTGCTCATGAAACGGCATCCGGAGACGATCCGGGTCATCGCCGCCGCCAGTGCGGCCAGGGCTCAGGTCATGCGGATCACCAAAGCGGCGCATCGTTTTTTAGCCAAGCCGATTCAACTGGACGTATTAAAGTGTATTATCGAACGGAACCTCAAGTATCGAGAGCTTCTCCGGAACAAGACCTTGATCCGCTTGACGACCGGCGTCGGGAAACTGCCGAGTTTTCCGCCGCTCTATTACCAGATCCTTCGCGAACTGCAGTCGCCCGAGGGTTCCCTGCGTAAAGTCGGTCAGATGGTCGCCGAAGACGTGGCGTTGACCGCCAAGGTTTTGCAGGTGGTGAATTCCGCTTATTTTGGCTTATCCCGCAAGATTATGACCCCGCAACAAGCCGTCGCCCTATTGGGTTTGGACGTGTTGCGGGCGCTGGTGGTTTATACGTATGCCTTCGCCAATTTCAAAGTCCATCCCAAGCTGGAGGATTTCTCCGTCAAACGCCTTTCCCAGCACAGCCTGCTCGTGGGCAAGCTGGCCCAGGCCCTGGCCCATGAGGAACAGGCCGATAAAAGCCTGGAAGAGGAGTCGCTCAGCGCCGGGATCCTGCATGATATCGGGAAACTGGTCTTGATTCAATCGCCGGATCAATACCTGGAAGCGCTCAATTACAGTCAGGCCCGGGGTTGCAGCGATTTCTTGGCCGAATACGAGGTTTTCGGAGCCTCCCATGCCGAGGTCGGAGCCTATCTGCTGGGATTATGGGGCATCCCGGAACCGGTGGTGTTGGCGGTGGCTTTTCATCATCATCCATCCAAACTCATGGAGGACGGCTTTGGCGCCTTAACCACCATCCACGCGGCCAATGCGCTGGTGAATGCCGACTCCGCCGGTAATGCCGACTCCGCCGGTAATGCCGGCGATATCCCGGGGCTGGATCTCTTTTACCTGACGCAGATCGGAAAACGCAACCAAATGGCGAAATGGTTGCCGCTGGCGCGGAAAGTCATGGAGGATAGCGCGGATCTCCGCTTGATTTAAAAGCGTTGTGATAAACCCTGTCCGAAGGCCAGGGTGAACACAAAAGCTCAGAAAAGCAAGTGATAAAGTCGTTTTTAGTCCATTGAAAGCATGATTTCCGAATTTGAGGACTTTACACATGGCTTTTAAGTCTTTTGCCAGTGAATCCGATGCAGAGGCGGCTTGAAGCCGCCTCTTTTTTGTCAACTTTCCCTTATGGATGAGGAGTTGAAAAATTCTTTCAGCGGCGGAAGAATTTCCGCAGCCATCGAAAGATTGAAAAATGTTTGGGGCAGAGCTCGCAGGTCTGGGAAGGTTGTTCTCCCAGCCGGAAGTCCCGTTCTTCAAGCTCCTTGCAGTAGGGCGAGGGAAGCAAGCCGGAACGCTTGCAGACTTGCAGCCGGATGAAGCGGTGCTTGTCGCAATACGTTGTGGGTTCGGTACCCGTCAGGAAGTATTCGGTGGCGGCGGGGCAGAAGGCGGTGGCCCGAAGCCCCGTTTCTTTGCAAATAGTAACCTTGGCGACTTGGTCGGGAATCACGAAATCCCGGAGCGGGGCTCCGGCCAGCGCTTGGTTCATAAAATCGGCCCAGATGGGCGCAGCCACTCGGTTGGCGGCGCCGGGCAGCGGCCGCTCGTTGCGGTCGCATCCCACATAGACGCAGGCTAACAAGTCCGGGGTATAACCGATAAACCAGGCATCCCGGTTCTGTTCGGTGGTGCCGGTTTTGCCAGCCGCCGGACGGCGGATCAGCTGTTGAAGGTTGGCGGCGGTCCCGCCGTCGCGCAGCACCCCGGTCATGGCTTGGGTAATCAGATAGGCGATGCCGGGGGAGACGACTTTCTTAAATTGGGTGGGCGCTTGGTAAATGACCCGGCCTTGCGGGTCGAGGATCCGGCGAATAGCGGTCGGGGCAATCTTGTAACCGCTATTGGCCAGCGGCAGATAGGCTCCGGTCAATTCCAGCGGCGTCATTTCGCCGGTCCCCAGCGCCAGTGAGAGGTGGCGGGGGAGCCGCGACTCAATTCCCAAGGTTTTGGCAAAACCGATGATAGCGGGGATCCCCAGTTGTTCCAAGAGTTTCACCGCGACCACATTGCTGGAACAGGCCAGCGCTTCACGCAGCGTCAGCAGGCCGCTGGCAGCGGCGTTCTGATCGTCGGTGGGGAAATAGCGCCGGGATCCGTCCCGGTATAATTTGGGTGAGCGGTCAATTTTGCTGGCCAAGGTGTAGCCGCGGCCCAGCGCTTCGGCATACAGGAGCGGCTTGAAAGAAGAACCGGGTTGGCGCCGGGCTTGCGTTGCCCGGTTGAACTGTGATTTGTCGAAATCGGTCCCGCCCACCAGCGCCCGGATTTCACCATTGGACGGATCGACGGCGATCAATGCCCCTTGCGGCTGGGAGAGCCCTTTTTCGTCCTCCAGCAGGCGCGGCAGTCCTTTTCCGAGCGCCCGCTCGGCTTGGTCTTGAAGTCTGGGATCGAGCGTGGTCTCGATCCGCAATCCGCCGGTCTCCAAGATGCCGGGATCCTTCGGGAACAGCTTCGCGATTTCTTCCTGGAGCAGCAGCATAAAATAGGGAGCCGGCCGGGGTTTGGCTCTCAGGCCGGCCAGGCGCAACGGTTGGCTGCGGAACCGTTTGGCCGCGGTGCGGCTGATGTATCGGCATTCAACCATGCGCTCCAGGACTTGGGCGATCCGCCGCTGTGCGTCCTCAGGATGCAGGTAGGGCGAGTAGTAGGCCGGTCCTTTGGGCAATCCGGCCAACAGCGCCAGCTCGGCCTGGTTGAGCTGCTTCATTTCCCGGCCGAAATAGGTTTGGGCCGCCACTTTGATGCCGTAGGCGCCGTGGCCGAAGTAGATCTGGTTTAGATACAGCTCCAGAATCTGGTCTTTGGAAAGGCTCAACTCCAGTTTGATGGCATAGAAAAGCTCCTTGATCTTGCGGAGCAGCGTCCGCCGCTGATCAAGATAAGCGTTTTTGACCAGTTGCTGAGTGATGGTGCTGCCGCCCTGTTCGAGCCGGCCGCGCGTCAGATCGTGAATGGCCGCCTTGAGAATCCGGCCGAGATTGACGCCGTGGTGTTGATAGAACCGGTGATCTTCGGTGGCTAAAAAGGCTTGGCTGAGGAAGGAGGGGACTTCGCTCAGGCGAATCGGCAGCCGGTTTTGGATGTAGAAGGTAGTGACCAGGTGATTATCTCTATCCAATACCTCCGAGGCGGCCGGCAGCTGCGGCGGCGGCACCGGCAGGCCGAGGGCGACGAGCAGCGTTCCCAGGACAACCACCACGGCTACCAGAAGGACGGTATTCCAGTTTGAATGGGTCCAATGCGCCGGCCGCGGCAGTTTAAACACAGGGAACTCCCCTTTGCAGGCTGATTCAGAGAATTTCAAATTACCATAAGATTCCTTTCGCAATACAATATATAGTGAGTAGCCCGGATATATCAATCAATATATTGTGGTGCGAAGCTTTTTCCGAAGAGATTTGAAATTCTCTCGCTTGTTAACTCCAGTCCATTCGGAAAGAATGCCGGAATTCAAGTTCATCGTATATAATATGCCCCCGGTGGTAAATTTTATGAAACGGCAGGGAATTGGGGAATGATGTGGAAGCAATGATGATAGGATGACTTTCGCAGAGAAAAAAGCAAACAAAGCCATAGATACATAAGCAAAAAGAAAAAAAAGAAAGTTAGCTTGACAAACGGCCTAAAAGCAGAACTGATATTGAATATTGAGGGGGAAAAACTTATGGATGCTTGTTCCTTTGGCCCACGGTTCCGGCGGCGGGTTACTTTTTTAGCGGTAAAAAAGTAACCAAAAAACCGTTGGAACCTACGGATTTCAAGCCTCCCTCATTCATCCCGGTTCTAGAACGTCTTCGCCATCCCTGGCCATCTGTCTGGCAACCAGGTCATGGCTTCCGTTCCCGACCGCTGTTTTTCATCCTCCTATGCAACGACATTATCGTAAATCACATGATTTGCGAAAAAACGGTAAAGCGTTCGTTATTTTCGCAAATCATCTATACTCGAGGAATAATGTCGTTGCATTGGAAAAGAAGCGGCGCCGACTCCCTCCATGGAGACGGTTGCTATTTTGTCTTTTCTGGTTTTTAATCAAACTCAAAAGTCGTTAGAAGCTCTTAGCTTACGAAACAGTAACCGCCTTCAGGGAAGAAGGCGGACGCCGCATATTTTCGTGGATGAAAAACCTGCGGTCGTCAGCGGAAGCCTACACTTGGTTGCCAGTCGGAATGCCAGGGATGGCGGCGGCATGCTAGAACCCCGGATGAATGAGGAGGTGTTGGAACCTCGGTTCTCAGGGGCAGGACGCCCTAAAGATGAGGCCCCATGGATGGAAAAGGCCGAATCCAACTGGGCGGAATCCAAAGGTGCGCGGAGCGAAGCTCTGCGGTTTCAGAAGGTGAAATTCCAACCCCGGAAAGGCCCAGCCAGCCACCGGGAATCGAGTCTTGAGTTGTGGAAAGCAATGACCATAACTAAGCGTAGACAGAGCGAACGACAGACCGTAACGAAAGTGAAGCCATCGAGCCCCGTTAAACCCGTAAAGTGGATGCCGACCGGCTCTTTGGACTGGGAAGGCAACAGTAGATGCGGGACAAAGGCGACTGCATCGGAGAATCCATCGGGGTCCAAGAGCACGGTATGCCGCGAAAAGGAACCGCAGGGAACTCTGGAAGCCCAATGGCTCTCAAAGAGAGAAACGGAAGCGAAGGATAAAGCAGAGCAACCGCGCATGCCATTGGGAGGCGGACTTACTCGTAGTACCAATGAAGTAAGGTAATGCTTACAGAGGGAAGGAAGTAAGACAGAAGGAAAGCAAACAAGGGAAACATGACCATACCCGAGATGGAGGAACCATGTTAACAGAACTTGCAGAGCTAGGCCAAAGAGCAAGAAAGCACAAACGAATCACCAATGCAGTAAATTTTCTCAACCTTAACTTATTAGCCACAGCGTTTCATTCATTAAAACGAGACGCGGCCGTCGGAGTGGACGGAGTAACCTACAAAGATTACGAAAACAATCTTAAAGACAATCTCCAAGACCTGTACCAGCGAGTAAGAACGCAGAAATATCAAGCGCCGCCCGTAAGAAGAGTCTATATACCCAAAGGCAACGGCAAACAGCGCCCAATAGGAATCGGGACACTTGAAGATAGAATCGTACAAAAGGCAGTCGCCTGGATGCTAAGTGTCATATACGAAATGGACTTTCAAGAGTGTTCCCATGGATTCAGACCAAAACGCAGTTGCCACACAGCCCTAAAGAGGCTATACGAAGTGCTAATAGAACGGAACAGTAGATACGTGGTGGAAGCGGATGTGAAAGGGTGCTTCGATAACGTAAATCACGAATGGTTACGGAAATTCCTACGGCACAGGATAGCCGACAAGGGAATGTTAAGGTTGGTTGATAAATGGCTGAAAGCGGGAGTCATGGAGAATGGGGTTCTTATCCGCAACGAAGACGGAGTTCCCCAAGGCGGACCGGTCAGTCCGGTATTAGCAAATATCTATCTCCACTATGTACTGGACCTATGGTTTGAATTAAGGTTTGTGAAGGAGTGTAAAGGCAAGGCAAGTCTAACGCGATACGCGGACGATTTCGTGGCGGTGTTTGAAGAACAGCAAGATGCCAAGAGATTCCGGGCAGAACTTGATAAACGTTTTACAGCCTTCGCACTGGAGATTGCGCCGGAGAAGACCCGTGTCATAGCTTTCGGAAGATATGCCCTATATTATCTAGCCAAGCAAAACAAACGACCGGAGAGTTTTGATTTTCTGGGATTCACCCATTACTGCGCGAGAAGCAGAAAGGGAATGGTGATAATATCCAGGAAACCCGCCAAGAAAAGACGGGAAAGATTCATCAAGAGAATCAAACTATGGCTATTGCAAAATAGACATCTACCGGTCAGAAAACAACAAACCCATCTAAAAGAAGCATTGATAGGGCACTACCAATATTATGGGTTGAGAAATTGTACAAACAGTCTTTCTGGTGTACGGGAAAGAATCAAGAAATACTGGAAACAATCGCTGGTTAAACGAAGCCAGAAAGCCAATCGAACCTGTACATGGGAGATACTGAATGCTAAAGAGTGGTTCCAGTTACCGAGACCGCGGGTATATAACCCAACAGTCTAAGGGCCAACATGTTCGAAGGCCGAAACCAACTGTGGGAGCCCGGTGCGGGAAAACTGCACGCCGGGTTCTGACCGGGGGGAGGCGGGCGACTGCCTCTCCTACCGGAACGGTGTCCCACTACACCCTTTGGTCCTGGGGTCAGGACATGGAAGTCCAAAAAATCGGCTTTGCCAGGAAGGCGATAAAAGCCGATGGTGTGGGGCAGGAATAGTCCCCATCGACCCTCAGTCACTTACTCATTTGTTTGTTTTTTTACATGGAAGCCCAATCACTTATTTTTATATATGTCAAGATAATTGTCATGATGCTATACCCAATGACTGCGAGGGTTTACTGGTATATTTGACCTGCGAAAGTTGAGTTAGAAAACAATTGCGAGGCGACCCGGGCCGTCTCGCGCGCCGGAGAACGGCAAATCCACCGGGGGCGGAGGCTGCATGGCATCAGTTTGGCAAGGAATGCTCATTTTTGGTGGCGGATTGGTATCCGGAATCCTCATCAGCCTATGCGTCGGAAAACTGCGGCGCCGGTCGCGAGTAGATTCGCTCCGGGAATTGGAGGAGTTGAGCCTGCGTTTGAAGGATTCGTTCGCGGCCATCTCGTACGAGGCTTTGAACCGCAATACCGAACAGTTTTTGAATTTAGCCGCCGAAACACTGCAGCACCAATCCCGTGCCGGCGAGCAGGCCCTGGATACCAAGAAACAGTTAATCGATCAGAGCCTGGACTCCATGAATAAGGAGATCGGCCGGGTCCATGAGTTGGTCAATCTCCTGGAGCGCGACCGGCAGCAAAAATTCGGGGAGCTCTCTAGCCAATTACGGCAGGCGGTGGAGCAGACTGCCCGGCTGCGGGAGACCACCGACAGCTTGCGGAGTGTTCTCGGTAATTCGCGGATTCGCGGACAGTGGGGCGAGCGGATGGCCGAGGACATTCTGCGGACCGCGGGATTGATCGAGGGCGTCAACTATCGCAAACAGCAATGGTCCGGGGCGGGGAGCCGGCCCGATTTTACCTTTTTGCTCCCCAAAAACCTCAAGCTTAATATGGACGTCAAATTTCCGCTGGACAACTTTCTCCTGTTCATGCAGTGCGAGGAGGAGAACCGGCGGGAAGAGTTTAAACAGCAGTTCCTGAAGGATGTCCGGAACCGGATGAAAGAGGTGACGACCCGGGACTATATCAACCCCGCGGAGAATACTCTGGATTATGTGCTGGTCTTCATCCCCAACGAGCAGATCTACGGGTTTATCCATGAGAGCGACGGCAGTCTGCTGGATGAAGCGATCCGGAACCGGGTCATCCTCTGTTCGCCGCTGACGTTGTATGCCTTCTTGGCTGTCATCCGGCAGGCAGTGGAGAACTTCAATCTGGAACGGACCACGGGGGAGATTCTTTCGTTGATGGGGAGTTTTTATAAGCAATGGGAGGCCTTCTGCTCTTCCTGCGACCGCCTGGGCAAACGGCTGGAGGATGCGCAGAAAGAGTACGCTGCCCTCATCACCACCCGCCGCAACCAATTGGAGAAGCCGTTGCGTTATATTGAGGAGCTGCGCAAGCAAAACGGCCTACCGCTGGAACCCCTGACCATGGAGGCGGCCGCGACGGGGGAAGCGAAAGCGGATTCCGCTGAAAAATAGGAAACGCTTGCCCGACTGAAAGCCCAGACTATCCAAGATCGAGGTGTTTTTGAAATGTCCAGTTCCGCTCCGATCGGAGTGTTTGATTCCGGGGTCGGCGGCCTTTCGATTTTGCGAGAGATCCGCACGCTGTTGCCGCATGAGGACCTGATATATCTGGCCGATTCCGGCCATTGCCCGTATGGGACCAAGCCGCCGGAGGAGATTCGCCGGCGAACCCTGGAAGTCTCCCGCGTTCTGGCGGCCGAGGGAGTCAAGGCGATCGTAGTCGCTTGTAATGCGGCCTGCACCGCCGGATTAGAAGCGATCCGCGCGGCTCATCCCGGGCTGCCCGTGGTCGGAGTGGAGCCGGCGCTCAAGCCGGCGCACGGCCGGAGCCGCAATGGTAGGATCGGCGTCCTGGCCACTCAACTGACCCTTCGCGGCAGCCGGTTCTCCGGGCTGATGGAACGGTACGGCGACGGGGTCCAAGTATTCACGCAAGCGGCGCCGGGCCTGGTGGAGCTGGTGGAGTCGGGCCAGACCGCGACGTCCGCCGCCGAGACCATGCTCCGCAGCTACCTGGAGCCCTTATTGGAACAGGGCATCGATACGCTGGTGCTCGGCTGCACCCACTATCCGTTTCTCCGGCCGCTCATTCAAAAGCTGGCTGGACCGGAACTGCTGGTCCTCGACACCGGGGCGGCGGTGGCCCGGCAGACGGAACGGGTGCTGACCGAACGCGGCCTCATGAATGAAGACAAAGCTCCCGGCCGAGACCGTTTTTACACCAGCGGCGACCTCCGGCAGGTCGCGCCGGTCATCCGCCAGCTTTGGGGTGATCCGCAACTGGCGGTGCTTCAAGTTCCCGAGTCCTGAATCCGGATTTTGAAACTCAGTTCGCAGCGCCGATATTTTCGACCGATAGCATGGAAACCGCGCCGCTCCGAATATAATGAAGTATCCTTGAGAGCGAGGGAGGCGATTCAACTCCAACCGACGTTGCAGATCCTGTTACGGGATGATCGACATTCAACGGTGGGAAGGAGGGGTGGCGGAGCAGCGAAGCCGATTTGGTTTCTGACATCATTACTGAAACGATTCTAGCGATCCATGGCGTTCCCGGCAGGTTCATGCCACGATGAAACAGCCGGGACTGAGGTTCTTGTGATTGCAAGAACGGATTGAATCGACCCGGGGCCGGCTCCCCGGGTTTTCGATTGTTGCACTCCATCCTGGCCCGCCTTCGCGAACCGGCGCCTTATCCGCGTTCTTCTCTGCTTGCTAAAAGCCATGTGATAAAGTCTCTTTCCAATCGATTCGACTGGCAAGAGGATCCCAAAACGACTTTATCACTTGCTTCTCTGAGCTTTTATGTTCAACCTGACCTGCGGCCAGGGTTTATCACAACGCTTTTAAGATCCTTCGGTGAATTGACGCTATTTTTATTCCCGGCAAAAACTTTACCGTACTGTCCCAGGTTTTTTGCTCTTTGAATATATTATCGTATTCATCCGGCGGTTCAATGGAGAAATTGCCGTTTTGGAAAACACGTTAAAGCATCGCGTTTTTCCAAAAGCCCTTTTCGATAGATTGAATCACCGGAGTCGTAGCACTGAGACAGGGAGGGAAAGTTGTTCCCGGACGGCTCACCAGGGGGTGTGCCGTAGCCGGAGGTGGGAAAGAATCATTGGGATAGGAAGAAGCGATGTTCATCATGAAGCAGGCGGTATTCATTGTCGGCCTGGTGCTGTTGTTAATCGGCGGGCTGGCGCTGCCGGCGTTCGCCGGCGCTCAGGATTTCGTGCTGGTCAACCGGACCGGGGTCGATCTGTACGGGGTGTATATTTCGCCGTCCGACCGGGATGATTGGGAGGAAAACGTGCTGCACTACGTGTTGGAAGACGGCGACAGCATCCGGATCACCTTCTCAAACTACCGGGAGGCCTATTGGGATCTGATGGTGAAGGATCGTTACGGCAACAGCGTCTATTGGCGCGGCTTAGATCTCAGCCGGATTTCACGGGTGATTTTACACGCCAATGCCGGCCAGATCTGGGCGGAATATGAATGACGGCCCGGGATGGCCAATTGCAGCTGAAAAAGGTTTGACTGAAAACCCTGGCGGGATGCAAGGGTGGACTGAAAAACCCGGGGCAAGCGCTCCGGGTTTTATATTGGCCGATGAGCCGGATAGGGCCGGGGACTCCGTCAAAGGTCACCAACGGAGACGCAGCGATTGGGGAATCCTCCAACGGTTCGCGATTAACCGGACCTATGGCCGCCTCGCTTTGAGAGAAAAGCTATCACTGCCATTTTCGCCCTTTCGTTCGATAGCCAAAACCAACCGGGCGGATGGGTTCAAAAATTGTTTTTTCCGGATCGTTACAAAACTCACCCCCAAAAATAACTCATCAAGGCAGCACAATCTCCTCGCCCCGCCGGATCCGGCTGGGCCATCCAATCTTTCCCCCTGATTTTACCCAACTTTAGCTGCATTTCCCACTTATCCACAACCAAAATTCATTAACCCCATTCAATGATCCCGTTTATCCACAGGAATAGAACACTACTTAGAAAATACAAACGGCAACGAAAAAGGAGCCCATGGAGCACTTAATCAACGTTTAGACAGCAGGATTTCGGGCTTCTAACGAAACAAT